>JBAQUW010000144.1:0-4868 GCA_049297755.1 Alphaproteobacteria bacterium | reverse complement strand
GGTGAAGGAAGTGGCGCTGGAAGTGCTTGATGCCAAAGGGTTAATCCCCCCCAGTATGCGCCATGTGCGCACGCAAATGGATAGCGGTTGTACAAAACCGGCTTTGCCGAGCACCTTGGGTTTAAAGGTGCGGATTGATTCAACATTTTAAAGGAGAATAACGGAATGACGACGAGTATAATGGTGATGCTGCTGGTGGTGTTTGTGCTGATGCTGATGTCGGCTTTTTTCTCGGCGTCGGAGACGGCTCTTATGACCTCGCGCCGTACCCGTTTGCACGATATGGCCAAAGCAGGTTCTGCCCGTGCCGCACTGGTGCGCCACATGGTGGAAAAGCCAGATTTATTACTGGGCACCATATTGTTGGGCAACAATGCGGTGAACATTGGCGCTTCTGCCGTCACCACCAGTTTATTTATCCATTTATTTGGCGAGGTAGGCGTGGCCTACGCCACCGCCATCATGACCGTGCTGGTGCTGATTTTTTGCGAAGTGTTGCCCAAAACTGCCGCCAGCCTGATGCCCGAAAAATTGGCTTTGGTTGTAGCCCGCCCCATGCAAATGATTATGTGGGTATTGCGGCCCATTACTGAAGTGGTGCGCCTGATTTCTCGCGGCATTTTGCAGCTGTTTGGCATTGGCGGCAACGACCCCGACCACACCTATAGCGAACGTGACTTACGCGGTGCCTTGGGTTTAAGCCTAGAAAAAGGTGTGCTGGAGCATGAAGAACACCGTATGCTGGATAGCATTTTAGATATGGGCGATTTAACGGTGGAAGACGTGATGACGCACCGTGCCAGTATTACCAGTTTGGATGCGGCTGCAAATTTGCGCGAGATTATTCGCTTCATCAGCAACAGCAGCCACACCCGCCTGCCCGTGTGGAAAGGCAACCCTGACAATATTGTGGGCATTTTGCATGTGAAGGATTTTCACAACGCCCGCTTGCTGGCGGAAGAAACGCAAACTGAATTTAAGCTGCTGGATATTTTGCAGCCAGCCTATTTTATTCCAACCACCACCTCGGTGCATAAGCAGTTGATTGAGTTCCGCCGCCTGCGCCGCCACTTGGCCTTGGTTGTTGATGAATATGGCGACCTGCAAGGCTTGGTGACGTTGGAAGATATTATTGAAGAAATTGTGGGCGATATTGTGGACGAGCATGACCGCGAACACCCTGATTTTGTGAAGGAAGCCGATGGCGGCTACCTGATGGCAGGCACCATACCTGTGCGCGATGCCAACCGCGAGTTTAAATGGAAGTTGCCGGTGGATGGCGATTCGGTGACGCTGGCGGGCCTGATTGTGGCGAAGCTTGGGCATATTCCCACCGTGGGTGAAAGTGTCAAATTTGGCAACCTGACCGTGACCGTGATGGAAATGAAACGCCAAGCCATAACCAAAGTGAAGGGCTTGAAGAAAAAGGTTGAGGTGAAGAAGTAAAAAAGCCGCCCCCAGCACAACAATGCGGGGGGCGACTTTTCAGCCTGCGAGCGTGAGCAGGTCTTTCGCTTTTTTGAGCGCGTATTGGCGCTTGGCAATGGTGAAGAGAGCTTGCACCACGGCGGTATATTCGGGCGGCACATCTTCGACCACCCGCGCCCCACGCGTGGTTTTGTGGGTGGGCAGGCCAAACAACACGGGGTTGGTCACTTCGAAACACCCTGGCTGAACCTGTTTGATAAACGGCCCCGCGCGCCCCCGTGCATCGCGATACAAAAAGGCATCGCCAGATATTTCCACATACATGATTTTCTGGCTGGCCAAATCGAGCAGCAGGCTTTCAACTACGGCTTGCAGGGATTCAAGGTCTTTCAGCATCGGGATTCTCCACGCTGGAAAAAGGGAACGTCAGATGTCGCCAGAGCGACGGTGTTCCCTTACCATAACGCCCCCTTGTGGGCAAATACTTTAGACGTTACACCACCGCCACGCGCAGCAGGTTGGTGCTGCCCGCTTGTTTGAAAGGTACGCCTGCGGCAATGACAATGTGTTCGCCCGTGCTGGCCATGCCAAGGGTTTGCACGGCGGCTTTGGCGGCTTCGGTCATTTCTTCCGTATTGTTCACGGCGGGTGAGACAATGGAGGTGACGCCCCAAGTGAGTGTCATTTGCCGCGCCACCAGTGCGTGCGGGGTAAGGCACACCACGGGGAGCAATGGGCGATAACGTGACAAACGCAAGGCCGTGCCACCCGTTTCGGTAAAGGCCACCAAAGCGGCAATGGGCAGGCTTGCGGCCATCATGGCGGCGGCTTCGCAGGTGGCGTCTTTCACCGAGAGGGCGTCTTCGGCGTCCATAAAGGCCAGCATGGCGTCATCAGCACTGCCGTAAACGTCGGATTGTTCTGCTTTTTCCACAATGCGGGCCATCACTTCCACCGCCGCCACGGGGTGGGCACCGCTGGCACTTTCGGCGCTCAGCATCACGCAATCCACTTGCTCGTAAGCTGCTGTGGCCACGTCGCTGGCTTCGGCACGGGTAGGCACGGGGTTGGTAATCATGCTCTCCAGCATTTGGGTAGCCACCACCACGGGTTTGCCAGCGGCGCGGCACATGGCAATCATTTGGCGTTGCAGGGGGGGGACATCTTCAGGCGGCAATTCCACGCCCAAGTCACCGCGGGCAATCATAATCGCGTCACTTTCCGCCACAATTTCCGCCAAGTTGTTCACGGCCGCTTGGGTTTCAATTTTACTCATAATCATGGCTTTGGTGCCAATAATTTCGCGGGCTTCGCGTACATCGGCCCCTGTTTGCACAAACGAGAGCGCTACCCAATCGACCCCCATGGCCAAGCCTGCTTGCAGGTCAACCCGGTCTTTTTCCGTCAGCGCCGACATGGGCAAGGTGCGCCCCGGCACATTCACGCCTTTGCGGCTGGACAGGCTGCCGCCCGCTTCTACCACCGTGCTCACGGCAGTGGCGGTGCGGCTGGTGACGCGGAGGCGAATGACGCCATCGTTCAAACTCACCACATCGCCCACTTGCAGGGCCGCTAAAATTTCTGGGTGCGGCAGGTGCACGCGGGTGACATCGCCCGTGGCGGGGTTGCTATCGAGCATAAAGGGTTGGCCAACCACCATCTCAACTTTACCCTCCATGCTGCCAATGCGGATTTTTGGCCCTTGCAGGTCTTGCAAAATGGCAATGGGGCGGTTCAACTTTTCCGCCACTTGCCGAATGCTGGCATAGGTTTGCTGGTGGCGCGGCAAATCGCCGTGCGAAAAATTGAGGCGAAACGCCGCGGCACCCGCCAGCGCTAAGGCTTCAATGGTTGATGTATCCCAGCTGCTGGGCCCTAACGTTGGCATGATTTTGGTAAAGCGCATGGGGGCATCTTTACTCTGATTCAGATGAACTGACAAGTCTTATGGCTGAACTTCCATCAACACTTCGTTACGGCGCAAAAAAGGCAGTGTCCATGGCGGATTGTAAAATGCATAGGTGGCTGGCGCTGCGGATACAAGACCTTTTTGTGTGATGAACCCTTGCAACAAGGTGTTTTTTTCAGCCAAGTCGGCTTCGCTGGGGCGGCCACTAAAGCGCAAGGCAGCCACACGTTTGGCGGGCACTTCCACCAATTTCACCGCCGTGTTTTTGGGTTGTGGAATACTTTGCATGCTATACTGGCTGGGCATAATAAACCGCACATGCCATAGCCCATTGCCCGCTTCTTGCTGCAACACAGGGCTGGTCATAGCAATGGGGGCGCTTACTGGTTGCTGGGTCACAGGGGTGGTCATGGCAATGGATTCCGCCGCAATGTTGTTGCCAAAAATATAATCGGCAATCAGACGGAAACCTTGGCTGATGGCTTCTTTGCGTTCGCCCGCCACTTCTACTTCTGCGGCCAAGTGGGGGGCGTATTCGCGCAGCTCCATATTGCCCACTTGCTCTAATACCGTATATTTGGCTTGTTCCACACTGTTGCTCACCACTGGCCCCCACAATACGGCACCCAATACGGCTGCCCCTAGCACAATACCTATGACCATTTTAACCACCTTTTTGCGCTTGTGCATGTTCTTATTCCTAAAACTTTTAACGTCATAAGAAGCATAGCAGAAGACATGTTAAAATTCTCTAAAAATACGCACCTTGACAACCGCACCCTTTTTGCGCAAAAGAGAAGCATGAGCACACACACCGTTACCATTGCCACGTTCTATTGTTTTGCTGCCATGCCCGATGCGGCGCAAATTCAACCTGTGTGGAAACAATTTATGCTGGCGCACGCCGTAACGGGCACCATTTTGGTGACGCCCGAAGGCATTAACAGCACCATTGCAGGGCCGCGGGCTGGCGTTGATGCCGTGCTGGCGATGATACGGAGCGACAGCCGCTTTGCCGCCATGACGCACAAAGAAAGCTTTGCCGACACCAACCCTTTCCCCCGCACCAAGGTGAAGCTGAAGCGCGAAACCATACCGTTGGGCGTGACGGTTGACCCGACCAATCCCGGCATTTATGTGAAACCTGAGGCATGGAACGCGCTACTGGCCAACCCCAACACCATACTCATCGATACCCGCAACGATTACGAAGTGCAAATTGGTACTTTTAAAAATGCCCTCAACCCCAAAACCCGCACCTTTAAAGAGCTGCCCGCATGGCTGGCCGAGCACTTGCCTGCCGATAAAGAAACGCCCATTGCCATGTATTGCACGGGCGGTATTCGGTGCGAAAAATCAACGGCTTATGTGAAGGCCCAAGGCTACAACAATGTGTTCCATTTGGAAGGTGGCATTTTGCAATATTTGGAAGATATGCCTGAAGAAAACAGCGCATGGGAAGGTGCCTGCTATGTGTTTGACGACCGCGTGGCGGTGAAGCACGACTTAAGCCCCGCCACCGAATACCAAG
>JBAQUW010000143.1:0-6259 GCA_049297755.1 Alphaproteobacteria bacterium | reverse complement strand
TCGCTGACCAAGCCACCATCGGTAAACACCAAGCCTTTCACGCCCAGTTCTTTGAAGAAGCCGCCCAAGGGGAAGCTGATTTCAGCATTATTGCCAATCATGTACTTACCGCCTAAGGCATCGTTGGTGACGCTGTCGCGCGGACCAATACCGCTCACGGCAAAGCCGCGCAGAGTGGTACCGCCAGCGGTGAAGTGTTCGTAAATGGCCAAGTCGTCATCCATGCCTTCTACGGCACCGAAGCGGCCACCCAAGGAGAGCACCACATCGTCCATCAATTTGGTATGCCATGAGCCGTTGACCAAGCCGCGCAGGTAGCTGGAATCGGTGCCGAAGCCTGCGTATTCGCCCGTCAAGGCCAAGCGGTAACCACGGGTTGGGTCGAGGTAACTGTCGCGTGTATCACGCGCCCATGTGTTGGCCACAAATGCGCTGCCACGTTTGCCCGCTTCGCGCGCCACCAAGGTGGAGGCGTTGGCGCCGACACCTGAGATTTTCACCTCTTTATAGCCAAAGCGGGTGGTGTCGTTGGTGAACTCGGACAAGGGCACGGTGAAGCGCAGGGCGCCGCCGGTGTTGTCTTGGTCGTAGCTTGATTCGTCTTGCAAGTCAGTCTTTTCATTAAAGGCGTCTATCCCTGCGGCCAATTCTTGCTCCATAAAGTAGGGTTCGGTGAAACTGAAGTTGAAGTTTTGCTTGACGCTTGAGACGGCGAAACGCAGGGCTACTTCTTGCCCTTTGCCCAAGAAGTTACGCTCTTTGACATCGGCACTGGCCAGCAAACCTTCGTAGCTAGAAAAACCTGCACCAATGTTGAATTCGCCAGTACTTTGTTCATCTACGGCCACGGTTAAATCTACACGGTCGGGTTCGGAGGTTTCTTCCTTGGCAATTTTCACATCTTTAAAGTAGCCCAAACGGTTTACCCGGTCGCGTGAGCGTTGCAGTTTGGTGCTGGAATAGGCATCGCCTTCGGCCAAGCGCATTTCGCGGCGAATCACTTCATCGTGCGTGCGGCTGTTGCCTTCCACGTTGATGCGGTTGATGTAGACGCGTGGGCCCGGATTGATGGCAAAGGCTACATCGACCGTTTTTTCCACTTCATTACGGGCAAACTCGGGTTGCACGTCGAGGAAGGCAAAGCCTTTGGCGCCGAGCACGTCGACCAATTTACTCACGTTTTCTTCCACACGCACGGCGTTATAGAGTTCGCCTGTTTTGAGGGTGACGTCTTTGTTCAATTCGTCTTCGTTCAGGTTTTCGTCATCGGCGTTCACCTTCACGCTCACTTTGCCGAAGTCGTACTGCGGGCCTTCGGTCATGGTATAAGTCAGCACAAATTTAGATTTATCGCGCGAGAGTTCGGCCACTGATGATTGCACTTGGAAGTCGGCATAGCCGTGCTCCAAGTAATAGCGGCGGAGCATTTCTTTATCCACTTCCATGCGGGCGGGGTCGAAGGTATCGTTGCTGTTGAACACGCGCCACCACGCTTTTTCTTTGGTGGCGATAATGTCTTTCAAGTCAGCATCATCGAAGCGCTTGTTGCCGATAAAGACCACGTCGGCAATTTTGGTTTCGGCACCTTCGGCAATTTTATAAATCACGTCCACGCGGTTTTGGTCGCGGCCAATGACCTGCGGGGTAACGGTGGTGAGGAATTTGCCGCGCGAGCGATACATTTCTTCCAAAGCCGAGGCGTCTTGCTGCGCTTTGGCGGCAGTGAAGATGGCGCGGGATTTGAGCACTAAGCCTTCCTTCAAGCGGTCGGCCGCCACACTGTCGTTGCCTTCCACCACCACTTGGTTCACCAAGGGGTTTTCCAGCACATCAATGGTCACAGTCGCACCGTCCCAGCGCACATCCACCTTATGGAACAGCCCTGTGGCATAAAGGGTTTTAATGACGTCACCGACGCGACCCGCATCAAAATCGTCACCCTGTTTAAAGGGCAGATACGTTTGCACGGTGGCGTCTTCCACGCGTTCGTTGCCTATCACCTCAACACCTTTGATAGGTGCAGCCCATGCGTGCGCCGCGCAGCCTAAAGCCACGAACGCTGTTGCAATATATGTACGGAATGAGAGAGTCATTTGGGAATAGGCTACCCCGTTGTGACCACCTTGGCAAGCCCCTGTTAGGGGGTAACGGGGGCAACATCCACTTTGTTTTCCACAGGCGTGCTCCAAGGCATTTTTTCCAGCCAGCCTTGGCGCTTGATATCGTTGCTGGTGGCAAACAAAAACAGGCAGATAATCAGGGCAAAACCGGTTTTAAGGCTCCACTCTTGCGCCTTTTCGCTCACGGGCGAACCTTTTAAACCTTCAATGGCAAAAAACACCAAGTGGCCACCATCGAGAATGGGCACGGGCAACAGGTTAATGACCCCCAAGTTGACCGAAATAATCGCCAAGAATACCAGCAAGGCATAAGTGCCATTTTGGGCGGATTGGCTGGCCAAATCGGCAATGCCAAGGGGGCCTGCAATGTTATCGGCCGAGACGGCGCCGACAATGAGTTTATAGAGCGAATAATAGGTGAGCGCCACCACTTCCCATGTGCGTTCTGCGCCACGTTGCATGGCAGCCACAGGCGAATAGGTTTTTGTCATCACTTGGCTATAATCAGGTTGAATGCCGATGAGCGGGCGCACTTGCACATCGCCTAACAAATCGGTGTAAGTATGGGTTTGGGGGGTGACCAAAATGGGCAAAATTTGCTCGGCGCGTTTCACCACCAGTTCAATATCAGCGCCGCCTGTTTTGGCAATTTCGGTTACCAAATCGTCCCACGATTCAATGGGCGCGGCGTTGACCACTTGAATGACATCGCCCACTTGCATACCTGCGTTTTGCGCCACTTTCACTTCCTCGTGGAAGCTGCCCACCACGGGCAACAGCACTTCCTCGCCATGCAGCATCAGGCCCGTATAAACAGCCAAGGCCAGCACAAAGTTGGCTAAGGGGCCAGCGCTGACAATCCATGCCCGTTGCCACAGCGTTTTGGCGGCGAAGCTATCGGGCTCGGCGCTGGCTTTGATGACCTCGCCATCGACCTGCCCTTTCATTTGCACATAGCCGCCAAGGGGGATGATGCCCACTTTCCAATTGGTGCCATTTTTGGCGCGCCAGCGGGCCACGGCAGGGCCAAAGCCCACGGCAAATTCCTGTACATACACGCCCACACTGCGGGCGGCGGCATAGTGGCCATATTCGTGCACAAACACCAACACGCCAAGTACCACCACAAACACCAATACAGTAAAGGCGGTATCACCACCTGGGAATTGCGCCAGCCATGTGGCGAGAGATTGAACGAGATCCATAGCGCAGAGTGTAGCAGGTTTTGCAGGGGTGACCACAAAAAACAGCACCCTGTAAGGGTGCTGAGTCTTTATTCTTTTAGGCCAAGCAAAGCCTTTTCCTCTGCCGACAATTTAGCCAGTGCGAACTTACGCTTGTCAGCTTTGGCTTTTTCCGACAGCAAGGTATCTTTTTTGCCTTTGCGCGCCTGAAAATTTTCGAAGTTCGGGAAGAACGGAGCTTCCGATTCAATAAACTGAAAATACAGACCATTGTAGGTTTTTTTGGCCTGATCTCGCGATTCCAAATCTGCAAAAACGCCAAAAAATTTTTCATAAGAGCGGGTACGTGTGTCACCACTCACAGCATAAACTTGCAGAAGATAGACAATGGGGTTTTTCATAGGACAAACCTTTCAGATGCTGCAGATACACAATATGTACACAAATGCAGCGGATATGTCAACGCTTTGCATATTCGTGCAGGGGTAAGCCAAGCTGGTAGCGGCGGAGCACAATGAATATTGCAAATGCCCAATCGATAAATAGTAAGAAAAACGGATAAATTAACGTTTGAAAACTGGGGCTAGAAACCGCGGCCATAACAAAGAGATAACGTGAACCTGCGACAAAATAAGAAATCGGCGGCTCCGTATCTGGCTGAGAATAAGACTTACGATAGGTTGGATAATAGGACAAAACATCAATGGTAATCAAACTTAATAAAGCTGCAAAAGGGTCTTCGGTATAATGCCATACCGGAATTGCAGAAAGCGCGGCAAAGAGAGCCAACCAATCGGTGGTGGTAAAGTTGCGTTCGCCAATAAACAGCGCCAACACCCCAATACCCAAGCAAGAAGCCCCTACAAATGCCAGTGCCCAAGCAGAAGGCCCTCCCTCCAGCGCAAATTGGGCAAAGGCCGCAATGCCCACCATCACTCCCCACAACAGCCAACTAAAAGCGTGGGGTTTGGTTTCGCCTTTATAAATAGAGATGAAGTAGGTGATGTAACGCACCACGGCCAAGGCGACGGCACAGCCCGCAAAAAATTGGTATTGGTCGAACACCACTACTCTTCAAAACCGTTTTCGGCACCATCTACCATGCCGCCATCGTCGGTGGTGATGGCGTTGGTGGCACCTGTGCCCAAGCGTTTTTGTTCAGTTTGCAGGGCTTTGAGTTGAGCAGCTTCGGCTTTGGCGGCGGCACGTTTTTTCTCGTAAGCCACGTCTTTTAAACGAGAGAGTTCATCGCTGTGTTCGCCGTTAAATTCGGTAAGAATGCGGGCGCTCAGGTTGCGCACACAGGCATCGACCAAATCATACAATTTTTGTTGGTCCAGTTCGGCTGAGGGGTCGCGGCCAATGCTGCTGGTGCGGATGCGCGAGGCTGTGACATCGACACTATCTTTCAACAGCACGCGGCTGTCTTTGGCGCGAATGGTGTAATCCAGCGCCATACGCACATGGTAGCGGCCAAAGTGGCCACTCATCAAATCGCCGGTACGCACCAAGGTGCGCAGTTCTTTCAATTCCATTTCCACATAATATTTATGGGGGGCGGGTTTCAAATCGAAGTGTTTTTCGAACAACACAGGCAAGCGGTATTTGACGCCACTGAGCAAGCGCTCTGGGTCATATTCATACTGCACATTTTGTTTTTCGTCAGGTGCCATGTTGCGGGCGGTGCGGCTGTCGTTCATGGTCACCACTTCCAGCACATAGCCTGTGTCTTTGGCGCCTGTCCAGCGGGGGATGCTCACGGCATCGACATTGTCTTCATCCCACAGGCCTGTCATGGTGGAACAGGCAGAGAGCAGAAGCACCAGTGCCAACAACGCTACATTTTTCATATTATTCGTCCTCTTCTTCATCGTTGCTGGTGCTGCGGGTGACGGTGCGGCTAAAGTCCAACATCATCTGGTTCACGCAGCGTTTCACCAATTCGCCCTCTACTCTAGCTTGCCAACCTTCTTTGGTCAAAGCATTCGGATTGGTGGGCAGTTCTTCCACCAATGTTTTCAAATCGAGGGCGCTGCCAAACTTATCAATTGCGCAGGTAAACTCTTGGTTCACCACATCTTTTTCCAAGTCACTCACCCCGTGCATTTTTACCGCCATGCTCATGGTATAGTCGCGGTTATAGCTGGTGAAGGCGTAGTGCGTCACCTTCAGGCGCAATTTGGCAGGGCGGCTATCGAAGATATTCGCGCGCAAATTTTGCTGCACGGCGCGCAAAAAATGTTCCTGCGGGAACAACAGTTGGCCGCGCACATCGTCGGTGGCAGGGCGGGCATCGGCAAATTTGGTGATGCGGAATTGGTAAGCCATGGGCTCGGCCACCTCGCCTACACGGGGGGCATTCACACGGGAGGCATCTTGCCCCGACCACATGCTACAGCCTGCCACCAGCAACAACAGCGGGAGAAACAGTTTCATCGGCGAATGGCCACGATGACGCGGTCGTGGCCGGCTAAGTCTTGGTAACAATTGATATCTTGCCATTGTGTGGGTTCCAGCAGGGCTTTCACAGCCGCTTGTTGTTGGTAGCCGATTTCGAGGGCGAGTAACCCGCCTGCGTGCAGCTTAGCATAGGCTTGCGGGATAAGGGAACGATAAATATCGAGACCATCTGGCCCTGCATGGAGCGCCAGTTCGGGTTCAAAGTGTTGCACATCGGGCATGAGCACCGCCATTTCAGCCGTGGTGATGTAAGGCGGGTTACTGACGATGATACTGACCTCGCCCTCCACTTTTTCCAGCAGGTTACTGGCCACCAGCTTCAGCCGCCCCCCTACCCCCAAGCGGCTAGCATTGTCTGCCGCAATACTTAAAGCGATAGGTGAAATATCCACTGCAATGCCTTGAAAATTTTGATATTCGTGCAACAAACTACAGATAATTGCGCCACTGCCCGTGCCTACATCCACCACCGTGGCGGCGGCGTGTTTATCAGGC
>JBAQUW010000142.1:0-15977 GCA_049297755.1 Alphaproteobacteria bacterium | reverse complement strand
GCTCAGTTAGGCTTAAAAGTGGCGGTGGTGGAGAAAGAAAATTTGGGCGGCATTTGCCTGAATTGGGGATGCATCCCCACCAAAGCGCTGCTGAAAAGTGCCGAGCTGAAACATGCGCTGGACCATGCGGCGGAATTTGGCATTACGGTGGAAGGCAAAGTGAAGGTAGACTTTGCGAAAATTATTGGGCGGAGTCGCGAAGTGGCGGCTAAATTATCGAATGGTATCAGCTACTTGATGAAGAAAAATAAGGTGGAAGTTTTAAACGGCCATGCCACATTTGTGAACGCCAAAACGCTGGATGTGGCGGGCCAAAAGGTGGGGTTTGACTACGCGGTGATTGCCACGGGTGCGCGTGCCCGTACTATTACAAATGTGTTGGAAGCCGATGAAAAAAACATTTGGACCTATCGCACGGCCATGACGCCAAAGGCCATGCCCGCCACTTTGTTGGTGATTGGTGCGGGTGCCATTGGGGTGGAATTTGCCAGCTTTTACAATGCGTTGGGCTGCAAAGTCACTTTAGCAGAAGCGCAAGAGCGCATTGTGCCCGTGGAAGATGCTGAGATTTCTAAGGCACTTAAACCCGCCTTGGAAAAGCGTGGTATGACCGTGCTGACGCGTGCCAAAATTGAGCACCTGAAAAGCGAAAAAGACCATGTGACGTGTATGTTGAATGGCGAAAAAGCCAGCTTCGACAAAGCCATTGTGGCCATTGGCATTACGGGCAATGTGGAGAACTTGGGGCTGGATGTGGTGGGGATTCGGGCCGAAAAAGGCGCCATTGGCCACGATGAGATGCACCGCACCAGCGTACCCAACATTTATGCCATTGGCGATGTGGCAGGTGCGCCCTGCTTGGCGCATGTGGCCAGCCATGAGGGCGTGATTGCGGCGGAACACATGGCCAGCTTGCACGGCAAATGCACGGCGCCGCATGGCATGGATTATGAGAATATCCCTGGTTGCACTTACAGCAGCCCGCAAATTGGCAGCACGGGGCTGACCGAAGAAGGCGCCAAAGCTAAAGGATATGCGGTGAAAGTAGGCCGCTATGCCTACCAAGCCAACGGCAAAGCCTTGGCCATTGGCGAGCCGGAAGGGTTTGTGAAAACGGTGTGGGACGCCGATACAGGTGCCCTACTGGGTGCCCATATTATGGGTGCCGAAGCGACTGAAATGATTAGCACCTTTGTGCTGGGCAAACAGGTGCAAGCGGTGGAGGAAGATTTTTTCCATGCCTGCCTGCCCCACCCGACACTGGGCGAAATGATTGGTGAAAGTGCGCTGGATAGTTTAGGGCGGGCGCTGAACGCTTAATGTCAGCCGCATTTGTGGCGTTGGCCATAAACAGGTATGGTGAGACGCCGTTTTCCTGCTATTGCTGCTGCCGCTGCTGGTGTGGCATGTGCCGCGTTTGGTAATATGGCGGCGGCACAAACCCGCGCGGTGACACCTGAGGATTTAGCTAAAAAAACCGCAGAAATTGAGAAGTTTCTTGCCCAAGAACGTATCCGTAATTTTGCCGCCCCAGCACTGGCAAGGGCTCATGCCGTAGTACCGCCGCTGCCCGTGCGCAAGCCTGCGCCTGATGGCCTGCGCGGACAAGATACACAGCCACGCCCAAACACAGCCGCCCCTCTTGTGGTGGAGCCCCCTGTGGCAACACCACCTTCAGTTGGGCTCGATATCGGTGCTGTGGGCGGCGGCAAGTGTATAGAAAAGGATGGGTGCGACTTACCTGAGCCTATCTGTCGGGAAGATTGGGACAATAACGACCCGCGCTGCTCCAGCAATTTTTCTGGTGGTACAGTGCCTGTGGCAAAAGGCAAAGCAGTGGCTACCAAGCCTGTATTTGCAACACCTCGTGCAGATAATACTTCTGGATTGGTTGGCGCCATTATGGGGCTGTTTGGCAAAAAAGCCGAGACACCTCCACCCTCAACCAAGCCAAAGTCAACAAAACCGCTCGAGCGCTAACGCGCGGCCCCATAAGGGATTATCGCCGGACGTTCCTCAGGTGAGGGACTGGCGTGGAGTATCTGTATCATGCGTAAAGCACTAGCGTTTATTATGTTGGCCTTGGCTGGTGTTGCACTGTGGGTGATGAACCCCCAAAGCAAAGCCGACCCCATGGCGCAACTGGTAGCGCGGGACTGTATGGCCCGCAACATCTACCATGAAGCGCGGGGAGAGCCGCTGGCTGGCCAGTTGGCCGTGGCCTATGTGGTGAAAGCCCGTATGGCCGACAAGCGGTGGCGTGGCGATGTATGCAAGGTGGTGTTCCAAAAAGCCCAGTTTAGCTGGACTTTGCAGAAACACCTGCGTACTGCTGACACCCGCAGCTGGCAGCAAGCCGAGGCTGTGGCAGAGGCCGCACTGGGCCAAAGCTGGGGTATGATGCGGGTGTACTACATCCTGCAACAGCTCCGCATTGAAGGCGCCAACCACTACCACCGTGACGATATCGCACCCAAATGGCGCAAGCGGATGACCCCGCTGGCGACGATTGGGCGGCATATCTTCTACCGCGGATAACGATGAGAGGGGGGCTTCGGCCCCCCTTTCTCGTGCGGTGTGTTTTGGGTTTTCTTTTCGGTTATTTTCCCCTATGGTAGCGGCAAGAAAAGAGGTTTTTATGTGGTTTTGGTACGCGCTGCTATCGGCAATATTTTGGGGGTTGGCTTATGCCACACTCGGCAAGCTAGATAAACACATTACCCCAGCTGGGTTTTGGCTGTGCGTGTACCTTTTGTCTATCAGCCTCTATGCAGGATTATGGTTTTTGGGCACCGATTGGAAGGTTGATTTAAACGCCATTCTCAAGCGTCATAATTTTTTGATTATCACGTTATTTACGGTGTTTATTGTGGTGGGGAATTTGGCTATTTTAAAAGCCATGCAAAACCATAACCCTGTGGCAGTATCGCTGATTGAAATCAGCTACCCTTTGTTTACCGCGCTGTTTACTTTTATACTGTTCCGCGAAAATATGCTGACATGGCCATTGGCCGCAGGCGCTACATTGGTTTTTTCGGGCTTAACAGTCATGACCGTATGGAAATAAAAGGGGCAAACCATGGCAAAAATTGAAATTTTAAGCGAAGACCGTGCCGCCAGCCGTGCCGAACTGGCTGCCTTGGGGCTAGATACCACTGCGGTGGCGGAATTGAATTATGAAGCGCAAGCTGATGCCATGCCGTTAGATGCCAAGCGCATCAGCGGTGTGGGCCGTGCCAAAAAGCCCGAGGGCGGCATTGAACATGGGAGTGCAAAGCCAGACTGGCTGCGCGTGCGCGCTCCGCAAAGCCAAACGTATGAACATTTGATTGCGCGGGTGAAAGACGCCAAACTCCACACCGTGTGCCAAGAAGCCGCCTGCCCCAACATTGGCGATTGCTGGAGCAGCGGCCACCTGACCACCATGATTTTAGGCGACACCTGCACCCGCGGCTGCGCGTTTTGTAACATCAAAACGGGGCGACCCAACCCCGTGAACCCGCACGAACCTGACACCTTGGCCGCCATGGTGGCCGAGCTGAACCTGAAACATGTGGTGATTACCAGCGTGGACCGTGACGACATGCCCGATGGCGGCGCTGCCCATTGGGCGGCGTGCATCACCAAAGTAAAGGCCGCCGCCCCCCACACCACCATTGAGATTCTGACGCCTGACTTCCGCCGCAAAGAAGAGTGCATTGACCTTGTGGCTGATGCGTTGCCTGATGTGTTCAACCACAATTTAGAAACCATTCCGCGCCTGTACCGCACCGTGCGGCCGGGTGCCCGCTACTTTGGCAGCTTGCGCGTGTTGCAGCGGGTGAAGGAACGGCACCCGAAGATGTTCACCAAGAGCGGCCTGATGCTCGGCATGGGGGAAACCAAAGACGAAGTGCTGCAAGTGCTGGACGATATGCGTGCGGCCAATGTGGACTTTCTCACCCTTGGGCAATACCTGCGCCCCAGCCCCAAGCATTACCCTGTGATGGCGTATATTCACCCCGATGAATTTGCTGAATATGAGCAACAAGCCAAACTGCGCGGTTTTACCATGGTGGCCAGCGGGCCTTTGGTGCGCAGCAGCTTCCATGCCGATAAGTATTTTGCGGAGTTGGTGGCGGCGCGGGGATAAATTATGAGTGAAGGGCTTGCATTTTTAAAAAACCGCACCATATCAGATGTAGGATGAACCAAATAAAGGATCTTACAATGACTTACGATATGTTGAAACCTGAAGGCCGCAGCGCATATATCCGCAATGAACTGGTGCCAGAAATGATGGCAGAAACCATAGTTTTTAATAGTGAATTTGGCGGGCGCTTTGGCATGAAAATGCGCATGGGCCGTACAACTCCAGAAGTTCTCCAAGAGCAATTTGCCAAATACTTGGAAATGTATGTGCCAACGGAGTTTGATATGACATGTAAGAATCCTGCTGTGGCAATTCAAATGCAATTAGACTCTTATGCTCAGTCTGCCCAAGGTATTGATTGCTTTTTAAGTGTAGAAGAAACTTTTGCACAGGAAGAGCCATTAACGGCTCATCAGGTTACATGCGTGGGTTATGATATTACAAGCGCCAGTGGCCGTGTGCATGGCCCAGCTATTGAGAGAATGTGCGATTTGGCAGAAAAAATTCATACCCGCTTTGATAACCAACAAGCCTTGAGTGGTGCTGACATTGAAGAAGAACGTGACAATATGGCTGACTAAGCACAAAAGCCTTAAACAACCCCCGTTATGCGGGGGTTGATTTTATTTAATGTATACTATATAGGGTATTTACTTAAGCTTAGATGATGTATCTGCAACCTGAGGACAGCGGCTTAACCCCGCTGAACGCCATGAAAAGACTGCGCACGGGCGCACGCCTGACACTGATGTTGGGCTGGACGCTCACCAAAGTGGGGCTGCTGGCTTTGCTGGTGCCCTTGTGGTTTATGCCCTTGGCACGCCAACGGTATGCCCAAAGTTACCTGTTTGGCCTGCGTTATTTGGCGGGTATTCGGGTGACTGTGATTGGCCGCGAGCACCTGCCCAAAGCTGGGCAAGGGGCAGTATTGGTGGCCAACCACCTCTCGCATGCCGATATTGCCGTAAAAGGCAGCATGCTGCCTGCCACATTTGTGGCGGGTGAGCATATTCGGCATATTCCTCATGCCCGCTTTCCCGTAGGGCTGTGGTTTGCCAATATCATCAACACGTTGGTGATAGACCGTAAACCCAAAGGCGATAAAGCCCTTGCCATTCGGCAACAAGTGGCAGGGGTGGCGCGGCGGGTGAAGCAGGGTATGAGTGTAGTGATTTTCCCCGAAGGCACCACCACCGCAGGCCGCATGCTGCCCTTTAAAGCCGCCTTGTTTGGCGCGTTGGAAGACCCTGAGCTGGCGCATGTGCCGGTTATTCCCGTCACGCTCAGTGTCGATGCCCATTCGCTGCCCCATTACACCTGGGCGCACGATGACCACCGCAGCTTTACCGACACCTTGGTGAATATGCTGGGCCATAGGCGCTTTGAGGTGACGGTGGTGGTTCACCCCCCGCTGCCCCAAGGGCTAGACCGTAAGCAAATGGCGGCCAGGGCCGAGGCGACCATTCGGCACACCTACAACCAGCTGCACCATGTGCCGCTGGCCAATATGGGCGATGCGTTGCCATTGCCTGTATAAACAGCAACCCCCACCACATGGTGGGGGTTGTTTGTAGTTTAATTGTGTACTATATATGCAGTTCGACAAACCACTCGAAACACTTCACCGTTGGAGAACATGATGCTCACAGTTATTCTGTTCGTTGTTGCCTCTTGCAGCGCTTTTTCTGCTTATTTGGCCAGAAAAATTGCCAAGGAGATTTGGACAAACGCAAGTTACTCACATTTGCGCCACGAGCGTGAAAAAGGAGAGCTTGAAGCAAATAGGCTTTTGCTTATTTTTTGGGCAAGCCTTCTTGCTGCAATTATTTCGTTGCTGGCTTTGGCCGCAACATATCTTCACCTCTACTGACTGCGCCCCCACCACACGGTGGGGGTTGTTTTATGTTGGCAAGAACAATAACCGTGATAAGCTCACACTAGGGAATAAAGAAGGGGAAGACCATGGCCGTTCATGCACTCAAACCAGCACACGCTTCGCGTCATCAGGAGTATCAATACCTTGATTTGCTTCAGCATATTTTAGACAACGGCACCGATAAAAGCGACCGCACGGGTGTGGGCACGCGGAGCTGGTTTGGCCACCAAATGCGGTTTGATTTGAGCCAAAGCTTTCCGCTCCTCACCACCAAAAAGGTGCATTTGAAGAGCATTATTCATGAACTGCTGTGGTTTTTGGCGGGCGATACCAATATCAAATACCTCAAAGATAACGGCGTGCGCATTTGGGATGAATGGGCCGACAAAGATGGAAATCTCGGCCCCGTATATGGCTACCAATGGCGCAGCTGGCCCACCACCACGGGTGGCCACATTGACCAAATGGCCAAATTGGTGGAGCAATTGAAAAAGAACCCCGACAGCCGCCGCCATATTATTAGCGCGTGGCATGTGGAATTTATTGAGAAAATGGCGTTACCCCCCTGCCATTGCTTGTTCCAGTTTTATGTGGCCGATGGCAAGCTCAGCTGCCAACTTTACCAACGCAGTGCCGATGTGTTTTTGGGCGTGCCGTTTAACATTGCCAGCTATGCGTTGCTGACGCTGATGCTGGCGCAAGTAACCGGCCTGAAACCCGGTGAGTTTGTGCATACCTTTGGCGATGTGCATATTTATAACAACCACTTCGACCAAGTAAAAGAGCAACTGGCGCGGGAACCCAAACCTTTCCCCACCATGACGCTGAACCCTGCGGTGACGGACCTGTTCAGCTTTAAGTATGAAGACTTTACGCTGAATAACTACGACGCCCACCCGCTGATTAAGGCACCGATTGCGGTATGACGACGCCAACCCTCTCTCTCATCGTCGCCATTGCCGATAACAATGTGATTGGCATTGGCAACCGTTTGCCGTGGCATATTCCGGCCGATTTGGGGTACTTTCGCACCACCACCCGCGGCAAACCCTGCATTATGGGGCGCAAAACGTTTGAGAGCATTGTGGCGCAGCGTGGCAGCCCCCTGCCGGACCGCCCCAATATTGTGCTGACGCGCGACACCACATGGCAAGCCGCAGGGGCGCAGGTGGTACATACGTTGGCCGATGGCATTGCCTTGGCGGGCGATGCGCCTGAAGTGATGATATTGGGCGGCAGCGAAATTTACGCCATGGCGTTGCCCTTGGTGCACAAGCTGTATATCACCCGCGTGCATATTCGGCCCAAGGGCGATGCCAAGTTCCCCGCCTATGATGAAACCCAATGGCGGCGCGAAAGCAGCACCCCGCACCCCGAAACGCGCGATATCCCCGCTTTTACATTTGAAGTGTACAGCCGAATTGGTTAAGCTTACACAAAAGAAAGCATCACCATGCGCCAGCTGCCTTTAGCCACCGCCCTTCTGTTCAGCCTTGCCAGTATGGCGCAGGCCGAAAGTCTCAGCACCGCCGAATTGGCCAACTTGGTGGCCGAGCCCGATATTGCCGAAAAAGTGGCCACCGTGTTGGTGGCTGATGAACAGCTTTATACCCCCAGCTGTAAACAACTGGGGAGCATCACCCCCGACCATATGAGCGTATTTGAAGACCCCCGCATAGGCCAAGAAGGCAAACCCGTGGCTGGCCACTGGATGGTGCGTTATAAGGTGGACGTGTGTGGGACTGACCGCTTGCGCGGGGTGTTGTTCCGTATTGTCGATGAAAACTTGGAAATTAGCCCCCTGCTGCCCGGCAATACGCAGACTGACCCCCAACTGCAAAACGACGTGAGCAAAGCCTTTAAAATGGCCACCAGCCGTGCTTACCCCACCTGCAAAACCCCCTTTGTGGCCGATACGCGCTTGCTGAGCATCCCCAAAAACGGCGATGCCCCATGGGAAGAGCTGTGGGTGGCCGATGTGTGTGGCCGCCTGTTTGGCCAAGCCATTCGGTTTGTGCCGCAAGAAGGCGGTACTGCTTTTGCTATGGATATTGCCACGGGCGACAAACCTGCCGCCAAATAACCAAGGGCCGCATTGCTGCGGCCCCCTAGATTTACGGAACAATGCCGGCCAACAAGGCCAGCAATCCCAGAACAACGAGGACCTCCCAGAGGCCCCAGTTATTCTGGGGAGCGCTGAAAAAGCGCTCCTCGTCGTCGGGTTCTGGCTCCATGCCAGTTCCTCCTCCCCTGTATGAATACTCACACCTTACCGTTCAGGGGTTAAAACGATGAAGATATGTCTATGCCTTTATTATAGGGCGCAGATGAGATATTGCCAGTGGGGGGAAAGGCTGATAGGTATAATGCCATGGCAACAATGCAAATTATTCCCCATGTGCGGTATGTGCTGGCTGTTTCTAGCGGCAAGGGCGGCGTGGGTAAAAGCACCACGGCGGTGAATATTGCTGCCGCCCTCTCCACGCACCTGAATGTGCGCGTGGGGGTGCTGGATGCCGATATTTACGGCCCTTCTCTGCCACGCCTGACCAACACCCTTGGCCAGCGGCCTGATGGCGATGACACACATTTTGTGCCCATTTTGGCCCATGGCCTGAAGCTGATGAGCATGGGCTACCTGACAGAAGACGACACCAGCCCCATTGTGTGGCGGGGCCCCTTGGCGCAACGCGCCCTGCTGCAAATGGCCACCACCACCCTGTGGGGTACGGCCGATAAACCGCTGGACGTGCTGGTGGTAGACCTGCCGCCCGGTACGGGCGATGTGCAACTGACCATTGCCCAACATATCAACGTCACCGGTGCCGTCGTCATCACCACCCCGCAAGATGTGGCGCTGGCCGATGCGCGCAAGGGGCTGGAAGCCTTCCGCAAAATGGATTTGCCGATTTTGGGGATTGTGGAAAACATGAGCGGGTTCGTGTGCCCGCATTGCCAAACCCTCACCCCCATTTTTGGTGCTGAAGGTGGGGCGAATATGGCAGAGGCTACAGGCGTGCCGTTGTTGGCGGAAATACCGTTGGATATGACCATTCGCGAAAAAACCGATAGTGGCACGCCCGTGGTGCTGGCCGCACCCGATAGCGCCGCCGCAGCAGCCTACCGCCAACTGGCCGAAAAAGTATGGACGGCCTTGCAAGCTGTGCCGCCCAGAACAGTGGCGGCCCCTGTGAAAAGCGGCAAGGTGGTGATTGAGTAGCCCTACCTAAGGGCACACGCAAATGCGCTCAGCCGACTGCGAAAATTGCTTTTGGCGAGAACCGCACCGCAGCGTACATAAAAGTACGTGAGGAGCGGAAGCGCAGAGAAAAGCAATTTGCAGCGCGGCTGAGTAGCATTTCCCCAATTAAGCCAGTAACTCAGCCAGCATGCCGCTTTCTTGCAGCTTAGCCTTCACTTTGGCAGGGATAGGATAAATATCGCCATCGCCTTTCATAATGTCTTTACCCTCGGCATCGGTGGCACCGCAGGTGTAGGTGGCGAATTTATCGGTTTTGCCGCTGATTTCCACCCACACGGTGTAGGTTTGCCCAATGCGGATAGGCCCCAAAAAGCTGGCCTGTTGGCGGCCCCACAAGGCGCCCAAACCGGGTAAATCCACACCCAACAGTTGGCTCACTTTGCCTTGCAAAATGGTGCCGTGGCCAATGCATTCTTTAAACAAGGTGGTGGCGGCATACTCGGGGTTAAAGTGCAGGGGGTTGTAGTCGCCCGAAACTTTGCCGAAGGTGTCAATATCCTCACGGGTTAAGGTAAATTGCAGGCTGGCACGTTGGCCAATGGTCAGTTCATCAAGCGCCAAGCAGGCTTTGGGTTTGGGGTGGTTGGCCATGTGTTTTTTCCTTTGTATGATTCAACATGGCCAGTGTGCCAGCGGTATCGCCGTTTGTAAATGCTTTGGCTGTTTTTAGTTCAGCGTTTTCGCCACTTTGGCGGTGATGGCACTGCCGTGACGATAAATGGGCTGGCCAATGGCGGGCACCACTGTGGGCGTTGGCGCGGTTATGGCGGCAGCATCGAAGCGGTAATGCGGCGCCACCACGGTTTTAAACATCATACCTTCTAAAGCTTTGGTGTCACGCGCGGCGGCGGCGGTTTTTTCCTGCGGCTTTGCTTCAGCTTGGCTGATACTCTCTTTAAGATATTGTTTCAGCGTCATCTTTTTTCTTTCTTCTTCGCGTGTTGAACACCTTCCCCGTGCCCTTACCTGTACCCTCGGTCGTACTTATCTATGCAAAACCATAAAAATAGTGGTGACATTCTCCTGACACCTGCGCACACTGGCTGTATGCCACTTAAAAAAATCCATGACTTGGCAGCGCAAGACCCTGCATTGGTGCAAACCTTGGTGGGCATGTTCACCGCCCAAGCGCCCGTATTGTTGCAACAGGCAGAATCAGCCATGGCGGTAGCCGATGGCCATGCCGCCAAAGTGGCCATTCATACCCTGAAAGGTGTGTGTCTCAATTTGGGGTTCGATGCTTTGGCCGCCGCCTGCAAACAGGCAGAATCACCATTGCTTGCGGGCGATTTATCTGTCGCTCAACCTTATATAATTGAAGTGAGAAAGCTGTTGGGTGAAGTGCTAGCGGCACTCAAACTTTTTGCAAAATAGAAACAGCCCCTTGCGGGGGCTGTCGGCAAATTACTTTCCAAGCAACTCTCTGTATCGATATTGACGAGCGAGAATATCATCGGCTTTTTCAGCCAGAGGTTTAAATTTTTCTCTGACTGGTTTTAATTGCTCTTGAATATCATCGTAAGCACGGCTCAATTTTTCATGCTCTAGTTGTTCTTGGGCCAGCCAAGTGTTCACTTCATCAGCAGAAATTCGGGCTGAAGAAGGAACTTCCATCACATACAGCTTTGCTGGCCTATCCCATTTTTTTTCCTCTCTATACAAAATGAGAGTGCGGGTGCCAATGGTTATGGAGTCTGCGGGCTGAAGTGAGCGCAGATGAATTTTAGCGCCAGCTGGGTGGAACTTGCCGTTTTGAATATAGGGCAACGCCACTTCGTAGCTATTGTTTTGAGCATAGCCAGTAGTGGCAAATGCGCACAACAGCGCAAGGAGTGAACATGCGAATTTGAGAACTTTCATGGCTATTTTCCATGGTTAAAAGGTGGAGATGCAGACTGAGAGGATTTTAATGTATACTTAATCGCGCGCGGTGTCAAGCCCTTTGGCTAAGGCGGCTTGCAGGGCCATAAAATCGGTAGGCGGGGCTACTTTAAAGTGCAAGGCTTCGCCCGTAATGGGGTGGTCGAACCCCAACTCTTGCGCATGGAGCATTTGGCGCTTGGTGCCTCGAATATGCAGGTTTAAGGCTTCGCCCGCATCTTTTAAATTGCCATGTTGGCCATACAACGGGTCGCCAATCAGCGGGTGGTGCATAAACGCCATGTGAACGCGAATTTGGTGCGTGCGGCCTGTTTCCAGCCGACATTCCACCAACGCCGCACTTTGGCCAAAGGTTTTGAGGGTGCGGTAGTGGGTAATGGCCGTGCGGCCTTCGTTGGCCACATGCAATTTTTGGGGAATCACCGCCATTTTGGTCCGCGCCGTAGGGTGGCGGCCAATATGCTGGTTAATGGTGCCCACGGCAGGCACGGGCACACCACGGCACAGGGCTACGTAGCTGCGGGTGATGGTGTGGTCTTTAAAGTTTTGCGCCAAGGCGCGGTGGGCGGCGTCGGTTTTGGCAATCACCATCAGGCCTGTCGTGTCTTTATCAATGCGGTGGACAATGCCAGGCCGCTCTTCGCCGCCAATGGCCGAAAGCCCGCCTTCCTCCTCGCCATGCGCCAGCAACGCATTCACCAGCGTGCCTGCCCGTTGGCCGGCACCAGGGTGAACGGTCAGGCCCGCAGGCTTGTTAATCACAATCAGGTGTTCGTCTTCAAACACAATATCCAGCGGGATTTTTTCCGCCATATGCCCACTGGCCACGGGGGTGGGCATGGTCACTTCCAGCGTTAATTCTGCGCCACCTTGGGGGGCCTTTAACTTCATGCCTGCATCGTCTAACACTTTACCATTCTGGCACACACAGCCTTGGGTAATCAGCTGCTGCCAACGGCTGCGGCTTTCTTGCGGGTGAATTTCCGCCAATACTTTATCGAGCCGCTGGCCATAGGCGGTGGAGGGAACAAGCAGGGTAAAGGGGTTAACCATGGCGCCTTGTGCCATAGTTTGTCGCAAAAAGCCAGAATTATCCACAGCAGGGGTTGAAAAGGCACAAGGCTTACCCTATATAGCCTTTACCCGAAACCTTCACCATCACCATATGGTGAAAACTTGGAGAATCACTTATGGAACTTTTGCGCAACTTCCTGTGGGCTTCCCACAGCGAAAACTACGCGTGGCTGGTCATGTCACTGCCACTCATGCTTACCTGTGGGTGGCTGGTGTGGCAGAATATCTCGACAGCTGTCGAGGAGGAGCGGCAGCCATCGCTGTTCTGGGGCGTGCTCTTTATGTTTGAGGCACTCATCGGGCTCGCTGACCTGGGGAATCACACCTTGGATCATTCGCCACCGCGAATGAATAATTATGCGTACTTAAGCATGATTGTAGGGCTCACCTACTTTGCTCTGGTCGGCAGGCTTCTCCTGTGGGAATTGCCACGGCTGGCGTTTAAGGCGCCCCGTAGCTTGTTCGCCATGGTTGCGGCAGGCGCTGTGTACGGTGCGGCTTTGCCCGTGCTCAGCCAATGCCTGATGACTGACTGTTTCTACCTGTGGCGTGATGGGTTCGAAGCCGTCGTCTTCTACGGTGGCGATACGAAGTTCTTCCATGCCAAGCTGTATGTGCTCTACCCATGGTTTTGGCAGCACTCTTACTTGCCACAAGCCACTTACGCCATTACCTTCTGGGCCATTATCGGCGCAATGGTGTGGTGGTGGCGCCACGCCCGCAAGGGCGCACAAACGGCCTAACAGCCACGTCGAGAACCCGTCCGCAAGGGCGGGTTCTTCGTTTGATACCTTCACACAACTGCCTAAAAAATAATCATACACCGTAGGATTATCCTCTGCCAAACCGTGAGCAGCATGAGACCAACAGGAAAGTAAAACAGATGACCTCTACCAAAATAGCGCTCACCACCCTTGCTTTAGCCAGCTTGGCGTTACCCGCCATGGCGCAAGAGTACTGTCGCGAATACACCCGCGATGTGCAGATTGGTGGCCATGTGGAAAAAGCCTACGGCACCGCCTGCTTGGCGCCCGATGGCCAATGGCGCATCACCAGCGAAGATACGCCCAATGGCGCAACCGCCCAACCCGTGGTGCAAACGGTGGTGGTGGAGCAGCCTGTCCAGCGCGTGATATATCGGGAACGGTATGCCAACCCCTACCCCTTCTTTAACGTGATATGGCATGTGGGGAGCAACCACCATGGCTACCGCCCCCGCCACCATGAACGGAGCAGCTGGCAAGAAGCCCGCCGCCACCACCAGTGGGAACGCCGCCAAGAGCGTGGCCATGGGCGCGACCGTGAGCATGGCAACCGCCACTAGTTGACAACTTATGCTACAATCAACCCAAAGGAGAACCCCGATGACCAACCGCGAAACCACCTTACTCATCACCACCGTGATTTTTCTATCCACCACCATTGGCCTTGGCTTTCAAGCCATGCACCAGTGCCAGTACCGTGGCTGGAAAGGCCACCACAGCAAACATGCCGAGCGCCATGCCGAGATGTTCAAAAAAGCCGATACCAATGCCGATGGCTTTCTCACCTTGGAAGAAATGGCCGCCAACCACCAACAACGTATGGTGGAGATGTTCACCACGCTGGATGCGGATAAAGACAACCGCCTCTCGGCCACCGAAATGGCCGAAGCCCGCAACGTGATGCGCGAAAAAATGAAACAACGCTGGGCAGAAAAGGCTGAATAACGCCATGCCCACCGCTGACAATGCAACCCTGCAAAGCTGGCTTTTGGCCGCAGGCACAGGCGATAAAACCGCCTTTGCCCAGCTGGCCAAAGCGTTGGGGCCGCAGCTGCACCGCCAAGCCACACGCATCACCGGCAATGCCACGCTGGCCGATGATGTGCTGCAAGAGGTGCTGATTAAGCTGTGGACGCACGCGCCCCGCTGGCAAGCGCGCCCCGCTGGCCAAGGCACAGTGGCGGGGTATGCCAGCACGTTGGTGTTCCGTGCGGCGATGGATATCTTCCGTGCCACCAAACCCATGGTGGATATAGAAGCCGACGATGCCGATGTGGCCATGCCCGAAACCCTCACCGCCCGCATTTACCACCAAGAACGCCACCAAGCCTTGCTGGCCGCTATGCAAAAACTGCCCGCCCGCCAGCACGAGGCTGTGACCTTGGCCTATTTGTATGAAAACAAAACCCGCGACGTGGCCCACATGCTGGGCACCACCGAAAAAGCCGCCGATGCCCTGCTCATCCGCGCCCGCCACACCTTGGCCACCCTATTACCCGCCCACATGAAAGAGGAGCTGAATACATGAAAACCCCTATAAAATCACTCTCAGACTCAAAACTTGAGGCCATGATTGCCCATGCCGTAGCGCGACCCCAACTACCCGCCCAAACCTTGGTGGTGCGGTTGGCTGCCCCCTTGCAATGGGGCGCCTTGGCCGCCATGGCCGCCAGCATTGCTTTGGCCGTAGGCTTAGCCCCCCTGCAACCCACCGCCAGCTTGCAGGGCGATGAGCTGGAGATGTTCTCGCAGGTATTGATGTACGAAAGCCTCTAACGCCCACCAGTCTTTAGGCTTTCACCTTGTATACCCCTTGACTTGCCTACAAAACCTGCTATGTTGCCTGTTATGCGGCCCACCCGACGTACACACGTGCGGGCGCTGATGCACCTGCACGTTTCCAATGAAATGAGTCCCTCATGACCCACCCTGTCATCAAAAGGCTCGAGGGGCTGACAAAATTCCTCGGCCTCACGCTCATCAACCCCCTATGGTGGTGGCGTGCCACGAACCCTCCCACCGATGGGATGGCGGAAGAAGACACGTATCAACGCCTTGAATTTAAAGGCGACAAGATACTTCCTTTGGTTGTGCACGAAATACTCGTGAAACACTTGGAGCCCGATAATAAAAACGTTCACGAGGCTTTGAATGCGCTGAATTTGAAACTCAATCGCAACGACGTATTGCGGCGGATTTTTGAGCTGGCGGAACTTGATGCTTACTACACGCCAGAGCCCATCAACCGCCCCCATGCGCCGAGTGAAGATAAGCAAAAGGCAGATGTGGTAGAAGCCTTAATTTGCGCAGCTTACGAAGACAACGGCAAAGCGATTCCGCCCGCTGTGGTGGTGCTCGAAAACCTGTTGGACAAGTGCCGCGTGAGCCTAGGCTTTGCCACCATCCGCGAGGTATTGGAATATTTGCTGGTCAACAGCAACCTCCACCCTCAGCTGGCTGAGCACCCCTGCTTTGTGCGACACGGCATGATCCCTGCCATCACACACGAGAAAAGCAAGGGCAGCAGCCATGTCACCCTTGCGATAAAGGTAGGCGAAACAACGTTTGCAGCCTATGGCTCCGACCGCTTTTTTGTCCCTGCCTTGGTGCAAGCCCGCAATCAGTTGATTGGCGACATTCAACGCCACTTGGCCTTTGCGACCGAACCTCTCTGCCCTGCCGAATGAAATGCGCCCCCGTTTTGGGGGCGCATTTTTTGGGCTTATTCGGCAGCGTCAAAGGCTGCTTGGGCGGCAAGCCATTGTTCTTCCACGGTTTCTAGCTCGCGCAGCAGTTTGCCGTAGGTAAATTGGGCATCTTGTGCGGCTTTATCGGTTTTGTAGGAATCGGGCGTAGCCATTTGTTTTTCCAGCAGTTTTTTCTGCTCGGTCAGTTTTGTCATGGCGTGCTCGGTTTCGGAGAGGGCTTCGGCCAAGGCAGGGTGGCGCTTTTTCTTGGCAAGCGTTTGTTTTTGCTGCTCTTTTTTGC
>JBAQUW010000141.1:0-3516 GCA_049297755.1 Alphaproteobacteria bacterium | reverse complement strand
GCCTAAGCCCGCTAAGAGCAATAAACCTGTGAAGTAGTACACTTCCTGTGGCCAGATTTCGATAAAGAAAAAGTAGAATTTGCGGTTGATAACATCGACCAAAATGGCTTGGTCGGGGGCACCTTCGCCCCTGTGCCAACGCACCCATGGCAGCATGTAATACAGGCCGAGGAGTACAGTCATGGCCAGCCACTTCACGCGGCGGAAGGTGCCGCGCACTTTGGCGGGGTAGATGGCTTTGCGGGCTTCGAAGAGCCCCATGATGCCGACTTTATCGGCATCGACGGGCTGGTGAGGTTCGGGTGTGATGTGAATGTGTGCCACGGGTGACCTTGATTATATTGCGGGTGCAGCCGCTGGCTCGGCCACAGGCACTGGAGCTGGTTCAGTTCCAAGTGCTGGGGTTGGTTCGGCTGCGGGGGCAGGTGCCGCTATGGGCATGGGCGCTGGGGTGGGTGCGGCAGATTCTCCGCCACCTAAGCTATACACATAGATCGCCAGTTTTTTCACATCGAGCGGGCTGAGGATTTGACCCCATGCTGGCATAATGCTGGCGCGGCCGTTGTGCAGCACATCCAGCCTATCGGCCATGGTGGGGGCGTGTTGCCAAATGCCGTTGTTGAGCGGTGGAGCGCCCATATCGCGCATGCCTTCGCCTTGCTCGCCATGGCAGCTGGTGCAGTTGTTGGCGAATACCTCTTGGCCACGGGTGGTCGATTCGTTCGCCGCATAGCCGTAAGCCAGCACGCTGAGGTAATTGGCTACGTCTTGAATTTCAGTGGCGGTCAGCACTTCATCGCGGCCAAAGGCGGGCATGGGGGCGGGTTGGCGGGCTTCGGGGTCGGTGCTGTTGCGCACACCGTGGGTGATGGTGGTGGCAATATCGTCTAAGCTGCCGCCGAACAACCATTCGTCATCCAGCAAGTTGGGGTAGCCTTTCACGCCTGAACCACCAGCGCCGTGGCACTGTGAGCAGTTGTTGGCAAATAAGGCTTTGCCTGCGGCGGTGGCGTAGGTGAGCAGCTCGGGGTTGGGTTGAATGTTGTGCAGGTCGGTGGCTTCTAATGTAGCATCGAGTGATTCTTTGCCTTGTTTGCCAGCGGCAATTTCAGCATCCAAGCGTTTCAGCGATGTCCAGCCCGAAGCGCCTGCTGTGCCACCCGGTAAAAAGGGGAAGTAAATAACGTAACCAATCGAAAATAAAATGCAGACAGCCCACACCCACAGCCACCATAAGGGCAGGGGGTTGTTGTATTCTTCAATGCCATCCCAGCTATGCCCTGTGGTGGGGGCGTTAGGGCTTACGCTGCTGGTATTTTTTGGTGATTTTTTGGGGGTGGATTTGGGTGCCATGGGATTAATCCTTTAACATTTTGCGAGCGATATTTTGGTAGTGTTCTTTAGCGCCAGGGCGATAGACCCACAACGTGACAGTGATAAAAATACTGCCGAAGATGATGAGCCCCGCAACTGCCGAGATGGTTTTGATGGTGGCAAAGTCGAGCTGTTCCATTAGCGTGCCTCCGGTGTGTAGGTTTTGAAGTCGACCAACGTGCCGAGCATTTGCAAGTAGGCAATCAGCGCGTCCATTTCGCTCAGTTTAGCGGGGTTGCCGTCAAAGTCGGCCACCACGGCTTTGGGGTAACGGCTGGTGACGCCATCGGCGGTGCCAGCTTCGCTGGCTTGGTCGGTCAGGTCGGCCACAGCAAATTCAATTTGCTCATCGGTGTAGGGCACGCCCACCAGTTTCAGGGTTTTGAGGTGCTCGGCCACGTCGGCAAAGCGCAATTCATTTTCTTTCAGGAAGGCGTAACGGGGCATGACACTTTCTGGCACCACGTTGCGGGGGTTCACCAAGTGTTCGGTGTGCCATTGGTTACTGTATTTGCCGCCCACACGCGCCAAATCAGGCCCTGTGCGTTTGCTGCCCCATTGGAAGGGGTGGTCATACATGCTTTCGGCCGCCAAGCTATAGTGGCCGTAGCGTTCCACTTCATCGCGGAAGGGGCGAATCATTTGGCTGTGGCACAGGTAGCACCCTTCGCGCACATAGATGTTGCGGCCTGCCAATTCCAGCGGGCTATAGGGGCGCACGCCTTCCACCTTCTCAATGGTGCTTTCCACCACAAACAGGGGAATGATTTCAATCAATCCACCAATGGTCACGGCTATCAGGCTACCAATGAGGAGCAAGATGGCGTTTTTTTCGAGGAGTTTGTGTAAGTTGTACATGGTGGTTCTCCTTTATTTGGCCTGTTGGGGCAAGTAGCTAGGGATATCGGTATTGGCGGGGGTGTTGCGGGGGGCGCCTACGGGGCGTTCCTTCCGCACATTACCGCGAATGGTTTGGTAGACGTTCCACACCATAATGAGCGTACCCAAGAGGAACACAGCGCCGCCCAAGGCACGGATAATATAGTAGGGGTGCATTTGTTCGACTGTTTCGGCAAAGCTGTAGGTAAGGAAGCCATACTCGTTATACGCACGCCACATGAGGCCTTGCATAATACCCGATACCCACATGGCGCAAATGTAGAGAATAATGCCAATGGTACTGGTCCAGAAGTGCCAGTTGATGAGTTGGTAGGAATACATACGTTTCCGTTCCCACAGCACGGGCACCAAGTAGTAAATGGCCGAGAAGCTGATGAGGGCCACCCAACCTAAGGCGCCGCTGTGCACGTGGCCAATGGTCCAATCGGTATAGTGGCTGAGGGCGTTGACGCTTTTGATGCTCATGAGAGGGCCTTCGAAGGTGCTCATGCCGTAGAAGGACAGACTGGTGATCATGAGGCGCAGCACGGGGTCGTAGCGGAGGCGTTCCCATGCGCCGCTGAGGGTCATAATGCCGTTAATCATGCCGCCCCAGCTGGGCATCCACAACATAATGCTGAACACCATGCCAAGGGTCTGCGCCCAATCGGGCAGGGCGGTGTAGTGCAAGTGGTGGGGGCCTGCCCAAATGTAGATGAAAATGAGCGCCCAGAAGTGCACAATGCTGAGGCGGTAGCTATACACGGGCTTGCCAATGTGTTTGGGCACAAAGTAGTACATCATGGCCAAAAAGCCCGCGGTGAGGAAGAAGCCTACGGCGTTGTGGCCGTACCACCATTGAATGAGCGCGTCTTGCACACCCGCATACGCGCCATAGCTTTTGGCACCAAGGAAGCTGACGGGAACAGCCGCATTGTTCACCAAGTGCAGCATAGCCACGGTGACAATAAACGAGAGATAAAACCAGTTGGCCACATAAATATGCGGTTCTTTGCGTTTGATGAGTGTGCCCATAAACACCAGCAAATAAGCCACCCAGACAATGGTGAGCCAGAGGTCGACGTACCATTCAGGCTCCGCATATTCACGGCTTTGGGTAATGCCCAGCAGGTAGCCTGTGGCGGCCAGCAGAATAAACACTTGGTAACCAATCATCACAAACCATGGCAGGAAGGGGTCTAAAAATAAACTGGTGCGGCAGGTGCGTTGCACCACATAAAAGCTGGTACCAATCAGAGCCGT
>JBAQUW010000140.1:0-2422 GCA_049297755.1 Alphaproteobacteria bacterium | reverse complement strand
TGCCGCCACCGTGGGGGTGAAGCGCATGGTGGTGGTGTCGTCCAACTCGCCCATTGGCTGCAACCCTACGCCAACCCACCGTTTTGATGAAGCTAGCCCCTACAACCCCTACATGGGCTATGGCCGCAGCAAAATGCGCATGGAGCAAAACCTACACGCCGCCATGAACCTTAGCGGTTACCCCGAGCTTGTGGTGGTGCGCCCGCCATGGTTTTATGGCCCCGAACAACCTGCCCGCCAAACGCTGTTTTTCCGCATGATTAAAAACGGGAAATTCCCGCTGTTAGGCACGGGCGAAAACCAACGCTCGCTGGGGTATGTCGATAGCTTGGCCTATGGCATTTTACTGGCCGCCAGCACCCCCCACGCCGCAGGCCAAACCTATTGGCTGGCCGACGAAGTACCCTACCCCATGCATACCATCATCAGCACCGTGGCCCAAGTGTTGCGAGAAGATTTTGGCCTGCCCGTTGCCGCCAAAACCCTGCACTTACCCGCCATGGTGGGCGATGTGGCACAACTGATAGACGGCACCTTACAAGCCGTGGGCCTGTACCACCAAAAATTCCATGTGTTGTCAGAAATGAACAAAACCATTGCGTGCAGCATCACCAAAGCCAAAACAGACTTAGGCTACACCCCCCTGTGCACCCTGCGCGACGGTATGCGCAATAGCATTGATTGGTGCCTGAAAAACGGCCAAACGATTTAAAACGTGAGGGTTACAACGTGCGCTTGTAAAACCGCACGCCCATGGCACTTTCTAACGGCTGCGTGCAGGCAGGTGGGGTTGCGGTGTCGGGCAAGGCTAGGGCTTGCACCTCTGGCGCTTGGGTGCAGTCGCCCGCCAGCAATGCCCGCCGCGCCAGCACGCGGGTGTACCACAGGCTCACCTCATCAGGGCGGGTAGGGATAAACTGCTCCATCACATAGGTGGGGTACGCGGGCTCCAGCGCCCGCACCAACGCCGTGCTCAACCCATCGCCCACCAGCACCGCCCCACCTGCGGGCACATGCTGCTGGGCCCAGCCACGCAGCAACACCCCACGCTGGTGGTGGTCGGTATTCCAGCGCGATATTTTCATATTACTCTTCACACATGCCACCGCCAACATAACCACCGCCACAAATACAATAGTGGCTTGCAGTGATTGACCAACACGCTTTTCCGTTAACATTAAAAACCCATGCGCCAGCTGCATCAACACCAATACCAACAACACACTATTGGGACGGAACAGATAAAACTTGCCCAGCACCGCACTCTCTTGCGTGGCATAAGTGGCAGCAAACGCCACGGCCAGCCATAGCAACGTCACCACTTGCAGTTTTTCCAGTGGCGTAAAAGCTTGGCGCTTATACCACCGCCAGCCTAATAGACCCAATAACGTCAGCACCAACAAAGGTGTACCCACCGCAAAACGGCTTTGCCATGTTTCCCAATTTTCAAAGGGCGCGGTGTGGTGGGGGTGGCGGAAGGTGCCATAAATCCAGTCTACATTCGGCAATACCGCCCCCACCACATGGCTTTGTTCATAAACCAATAATGCCAATTGCGGCAGCACCAACACGCCATACAACGCACCCCAGCCCAGCAAGTGCCGCACCTGCTGTGGTTGGTGCCACAGGCTGGCCATGCCCAATAAAATCGTCCAATATAGGCCTACCTGAAAATGCGCATAAGTGGCCACCGCCAGCAACAGCACCGCCCCTGCCCAGCGCCCAGCCCATATAAGCGGCATAGCAAACAACACAGAAATATAAGCTACAATTTTGGCTTCAAACCCACCAAAAATCCATTCCCCCGCAATATAGTTTTGGTCTAGGGCCATAAAAACCACCAACGCCAACGGCAAAGCCAAGGGCGGAAACTGTGCCGCCTGAGCAATCCGCCACAAGCCCCACAACGTGAGCCCATTCACCACCACTCGCCCTAATATCACAGTCACATACGGGCCAAAGGCTGCGTCCATTGCCACCAGCAACATATCTGTCGCCGCATTGGCCCACGAGGAAGCCAACACGCTAGACAACACGCCATAACTCCCCTCTGGCGCAAATAACTTCCGCGCCTCCAGCAGATACATCTCTTCATTGCCATTTAAGCCAAAATAAAAAATGCGCGTACACGCCAAACATAATACAGCCAATACTGCAAACCACACCTGCGGTTTTAACTGTGCCCAACGTGCCACGGTGGAAAAAGACATCATCATCACCAAGGTATAAACCATATTCTTTCTGCACGCAAAGCACTAAAAATTTGACATACATCAAACCATCGTGCGCATAATTGGCCTATAGTCCCCCAAATACATTAAGAGGAGTTCCCATGGCTGCCGTTGACCAAACCCCACGCTATAACAACACCATCGTCAAATTTTCAGCCATTATGGCCCTCTTTTGGGCTGTCGTGGGCATG
>JBAQUW010000139.1:0-20702 GCA_049297755.1 Alphaproteobacteria bacterium | reverse complement strand
GGCGTGGCCATGGTGGCTGCGGCCTAGCCAGCCAGCCTCTACCGCCGCTGCCATCACAGGCGTGCCTGTGGGGGCGTGGTTAGTATAAGTGCACTTATAAAGCTGTTTGGTGGGTTTGGCTTTGTGGTGCAGGCGGGCTGTCACCTCTTGCCCCACATAGCAGCCTTTGGTGAAGCTGATGGCGGTTTTATCTAGCCCCAGTTCCGCTGGCAGGGCTTTGCCATGGGGGTTGTCTAAAACGCCATCGGCGATACCTAAATGAAAATCAGCCCAGAAGAGAGTCTCATCATGCTGAGGTGTATAAGCCATGGTTTTGGGCGCATAAACCCGCTGGGGCAATTGCGGGTGGCGGGGGTCGGCATAACTGTGAGGGGTTGCTGTGGCGCTCAGCCCTTGCTGCCAATTGGCGCTCATATCGTGCAGTTCCACTTGTAAACCCACGCTGTAGCGGTGCAGGCTTTTGGCCAAGGGCAGCAGGTGGGTGGTGGCGACATCGAGCACCAGCATACTGTTATGTTGAAACACCAAAAAATCGCACATCAGCCGCCCTTGGGGGGTCAGGTGGGCGGCGTACAGCAAGGGTTGGCTTTCTAATAAGCGCACATCTTGCGTGCAAGTGCCTTGCAGCAAGGCGCTGGCATCGGGGCCTGTCAGGCCCAGCAGGCCACGGTGGGGCAGGGGGCAAAAGGTGGGTAACATAGCGGCACCATAAAGTATTTTGGAAAGCTTTGCAAAATGCGTGAGTTATGAAACAATAGGCGCAAAGGGAAATAAAACATGTTACGCGAAGAAAAAACCATTTTATGGCGCACCTCGGCTACCTTGCTGGGCTTGGCCTTGCCTGCGGTGTTGTTGGGGCGTGGCCTGATGTTTGGCTGTTTAATTGCCAGCGTGTTGTGCGGGCTGTTGGCCACCAAAGGGGCCAGTTTGCGCGGCAGTATGCGCTTGGTGCTGGGCTCGCCCTTTTTGTGGCTGGGCGGGTGCATTTTGGCGGCGGCGGTGCTCAGCTCGGCCCTTGGTATTGCGCCCGAGTATAGCCTGCGTAAAACCAGCGAATTGGCCTTGGCCATGCTCATCACCTTCGGGTTATTTTTAACGTTGCGAGAAATGCCAGGCCGCCATGTGCAATTGGTGCTGGCCAGTGTGGTGAGTGGCGCCGCAGGTGTGGCGGTGCTGGCGTTTGTGGATGTGTTTGTGGACAGTGACCGTTTTTCTGCCGCCTTGCATGGCATGGATAAAGCCACCAGTTATTACCGCCTGAATTACATGAGCAGCATGTTGGCCGTGCTGCTGCCCTTTGTGTGGGCGTTTTACCATAAGCGGGTGGGAGAAGGGGCAGAAGTGCCTAAAATGACCGCCCCCATTGTGCTGCCGCTCACCATGGCGGCGGTGTTTGTGTGCGGTGGCCGTGCGGGTTGGTTGGCGGTGCTGGCGGCGCTGGGCGTGTTTTTGTTCATGGCAGGGCGTTACCACCATTTAAACCTACATGCCAAGCAATGGCTGGCCATGGTGGGCACCGTGGTGCTGGGCATGGTGGCGTTTGTGGGGGCTCATGGATTTGATGTGTTGCTCAACCGTTTGGAAATGACAGGTGCCGAACAAGCCCGTGGCATTGGCGGTGGCCGTATGGCCATTTGGGAGCATGCATGGGCGCATATGGCCGATAGCCCACTCACGGGTATTGGCGTCAATGCCTTCCGCTACTTACCCGGCAATGTGGATGCGCACCCCCATAATATGACCCTGCAAATAGGGTTGGAATTGGGAGCCATTGGCAGCATTTTGGTGGTGGGTTTGGCGCTGTTGTTGCTGCGTGTGATGTATAAATACGGCCAAGGCAGCATTTATGGTGTGGCGGGCTTGGCCAGTGTGGTGGCGTTTATCACGGCAGGGCAGTTTAACAAATCGGTGTTCGACCTTGAATGGCTGGCCTGCCTCATGGTGGTGGCACTATTGGGCTGGCGGGCAGGGTGGAGTAAGCCTGTGAGCTTGGCCGACCGCGCCGAGGTCATTCACAGCTTGCCCCGCGTGGCACCAAAATTAGCGCCTAAAGTGGCCAAGAAAAAATAGCCATGCCCAAACTATTGCGCGTCATGCAGGTGATAGGCTCGCCCAACGCAGGGGGCGCAGAAACCTTTTATGTGCGGCTGGTGAAGGCGTTTGCCAAGCGCGATTTTCCCGTGGAAGTGATTCCTGTGGTGCGCGCTCATAGTTGGATTGCCGGGCGGCTGACCGAGGCGGGTATCCCCCACAAAACCGCGCCCTTTGGCGGGTGGTTCGATAACTATGTGACGCACCGCACCCAGCGCATTTTGCAAAATTATATCGCAGCCGAGCAACCCCATGTGGTGCAAACGTGGATGAACCGCGCCAGTAGTATGTTGCCCATCACCCCCGTGCCCAGCGTGGGGCGCATGGGCGGGTATTACCCCTTGAAATATTACGCCAATTTGAAGCATCTGGTGGGCAATACCGAAGACATTTGCAGCCATATCAAAGCCCAAGGCTTCAACCCCAAACGTGTGCATTATGTGCCGAATTTTACCGAGGAGCCCGCGCCCGATTTTGTCAAAGAGCGCGCTGCCACCCTTAAAAAATATGCCATTCCTGCCAATGCCTTTGTGCTGTTGGTGGCGGGGCGATTGCACGAGAATAAGGGCGTGGATGTGGCCATTGCCGCCTTGCCCCACCTGCCAGCCCATGTGCACTTATTGGTGGCAGGAGAAGGGGAGTTGGAGGCGCCCTTGCGCACCTTTGCCGCCCAACACAATGTGGCCAAACGGGTGCATTTTACGGGGTGGACAAACAACATCTCTGCCATGGCGGCTGCAGCCGATGCATGGTTGGTGCCCAGCCGGCACGAGCCTTTGGGCAATACCATTCTCGACGCGTGGGTGCATAATTTGCCCGTGCTGGCGGCCAATGTGAGCGGCCCCCGCAGTCTGATTGAACACGGCGGCAATGGCCTACTGTTCGCGGTCGATGACCCCCGCGCCTTGGCCGCCAGTGTGCAACAGCTGTTGAACACGCCCAAACTGGCCGCCCAGCTCACCAAAAACGGTGCCGCCAAATATGCCAAAACCTTTGGCCGCGAGGTGGTGTTAGCCCAGTACGTTGATTTATATAAACACATGACGAGAGATAAAAAACATGACAACCAATAAAGCGCCAAACAGCCAAACCTTCGAGCAAGATATGGCCACCCTGCAAGCCTTGGTGAACACGCTCGACAGTGGCGATTTGCCCTTAGAAGATGCTATGAAAGCCTTTGAACAAGGCAACCAACTGGTGGCCCGCTGCCGCGCCAAATTGGCCGAGGTAGAGCTGAAGGTGGAAAAAATCATCAACGCCCAAGGTGGCTCCGAGCCGTTCGAAGCCTAGCCTATGCGCGCCATAGCCAAGAATATATGGGTGGCGGAAGGTGTGTTTTGTGCGTGGGGGTGCGCGGGGCATACGCGCATGACTGTGGTGCGTTTGGATAACGGCAATTTATGGGTGCATTCACCTATTGCGCCAACAGACGCGTTGGTGCAATGGCTAAAATCGCTTGGGCAAGTGGCATGGGTTATTGCACCTAACAGTATGCATTATATGTACTTTGAAAAATTTCTTGCCGCATTCCCGCTCGCACAAGGTTATGTTTCAGCAGCTTTGGTACGCAAACATGCGCGCTTTGGTGCCTATCAACCTATTCAAGGACATGTTGCGGCATGGGTGCCCTTGCAAGCCCACACCGTGCAAGGGCATGGCATTGCAGAAACGGTGTTTTATCACCCGCCATCTGCCACACTCATCACCAGCGATTTGTTGTATAACGTGGGGCCAGAAGCCTTTTGGCTTGAACGCATCACCATGTTCCTCAGCGGCGCCTATGGCCGTGTCGCTGTGCCCGTGTATCATCGGCTGGTGGTTACAAGTCAGAATGATTTAGCCAAAAGCCTCCGTACCATTTTACAATGGCCGTTCCAGCGGGTGATTGTGGGGCATGGCCAAGTGGTTGAAGACAAAGCTTCTGCCCAGTTTGCGCAAGCGTGGGCATGGGCGATAAAAAGAGGATAATACACTATGGATTTACAACAGGCTTTGAGCACCACCGCCGCCCAAGTCCACACATGGTTGGCCGAAAACCTGCCGCCTGTGGTGGGCGATGCAGGCAGCCAGCAAGTGTGTGCCGCCATGCATTACAGCGCCTTGGCAGGCGGCAAACGTGTGCGCCCGTTTGTCATGTTGGAAGCCTATCAATTGCTGGGCGGAACAGACACCGCCGCTGCCCTGCGCGTGGCCTGTGCCATTGAAGCCGTGCACACGTTTTCGCTGATTCACGATGATTTACCGTGTATTGATAACGACGACCTGCGCCGCGGCAAACCCACCTGCCACAAACAGTTTACCGAGGCCACGGCGGTGTTGGCGGGCGATGCGCTCCTCAATTGGGCGCACGGCGTGTTGGCCGATAAATCTACCCATGCAAATGCCGAGGTGCGCTGTGCCCTCATTCAAGCCCTAAGCCGCGCCACCCACACCATGATTGCGGGCGAAATGTGGGACGTGCTGGCCGAGCAAGGCGGCACCGCCGTCACCACCGAGGCTGAACTGCTGGCCATGCAGGCCATGAAAACAGGGGCCATGTTTGGTGTCTGCGTAGAAAGTGCCGCCTTACTGGCTGGGGCAGAAGGCGCACACGTGGCCGCCTTGCACACCTACACTGTCAAGTTAGGGCTAGCCTTCCAAATGATGGACGATGTGCTGGACGTGACTGGCACCGCCGCCCAGCTGGGCAAAACGCCGGGTAAAGACGCCGCCAGTGGTAAACTTACTTACACCAGCTTGCTGGGGGTGGCGGCCACACAGGCGCGGGCGGAAGCCTTAGTGGCCGAGGCCAAGGCGGCCGTGCAGCTTTTCGGCACGGCAACGGCACGGCTTACGCAACTGGCTGATTTTGTTATAGGCAGAACGGGCTGAAACCCTTTTCATGCCAGCAAAAAACGGCTATAGTTCTGCAGTTTTCACACAAGGAGAGAGTTGTTCATGGCCAAGTCCGTTGGTACAGGTTTTATGTCGGGCGCACAGGTTCGCAGCAGTTTTTTAGACTTTTTTAAAGCGCGCGACCACGTCATCAAACCCAGCAGCAGCTTGGTGCCTGATAACGACCCGACCCTCATGTTCACCAACAGCGGCATGGTGCAGTTTAAAGATAACTTTGCGGGGAAAGACAAAACTCTCAAACGCGCCGCCAGCTGCCAACGCAGCGTGCGCGCAGGTGGCAAGCATAACGACCTCGACAACGTGGGCCACACCGCCCGCCACCACACGTTTTTTGAAATGCTCGGCAACTTCAGCTTTGGCGATTATTTTAAAGAAGAAGCCATTACTTGGGCGTGGCAATGGCTGACAGAAGAGCTGAAAATTGACCCCGCCCGCCTGTGCGTGACCGTGTACCACGACGACGACGAAGCCTTTAACCTTTGGCACAAAAAAATTGGCCTGAAACAAGACGATATCATTCGCATTGCCACCAGCGATAACTTTTGGACCATGGGCGATACTGGCCCGTGCGGCCCTAGCAGCGAAATTTTCTTTGACCACGGCGCCCATATGGCAGGCGGCCGCCCTGGCACGCCTGAGCAAGATGGCGACCGTTTTATGGAAATTTGGAATCTCGTGTTCACGCAGTTCGATTTGCAAAAAGACGGCAGCAAAGTGTTGCTCCCCAATAAAAATATTGATACGGGCGCGGGGTTAGAGCGCGTGATGGCCGTGGCCCAAGGCGTGCACAGCAACTGGGAAACTGATATTTTCCAAACCCTGATTGGTGCCGCTGGCCAAGGCGCAGGGGTGAAGTATGGGCAAGATTTAACCACCGATATTGCCCTGCGCGTGATGGCCGACCACCTGCGTACCATGAGCTTTTTGATGGTGGATGGCGTGATGCCCAGCAACGAAGGGCGGGGCTATGTGCTGCGCCGCATTATGCGCCGCGCTATGCGTTATACGCACCAGTTGGGTATTGAAAAACCTTATATTTACAGCCTTGTACCCACGTTAGTGAATGTGATGGGTGAAGCCTACCCCGAGCTGGCCCGCGGCGCCCGCATGGCCATGGACACCATTCAGCAGGAAGAAGAACGCTTTGGCAAAACGCTGAAACAAGGCATGAAAATTCTGACCGACGAAAGCAAAGGCCTGAACAAAGGCGATACTCTGGACGGTGCTGTTGCATTTAAATTATACGACACCTACGGCTTCCCGCTCGACCTCACGCAAGACGCTTTGCGTAGCCGCGAAGTGAGTGTCGATACCGACGGCTTTGCTAAAGAAATGGCAGGCCAAAAAGCCCGTGCCCGCGCCGCCTATAAAGGCAGCGGCGATGTGGCCGTAGGCGACGTGTGGTTTGACGTGAAAGACAAACATGGTGCGACAGATTATGCAGGCTACACCCGTTTAACCGGCGAAGGCCAAGTGCAAGCCTTGGTGAAAGATGGCAAGGTCGTCACCAGCGCCACCGCAGGCGACACCGCCCAAATGGTGGTGAACCAAACGCCGTTTTATGCTGAAAGCGGCGGCCAAGTGGGTGATACTGGCGTTGTGACGTGGGACGGCGGCAGTGCGAATGTGACTGCCACCAACAAAGTACTCGGCGATGTATGGGTGCACACGCTCACCATCACCACCGGCACGTTGAAGGTGGAAACCCCTGTGGTGCTGACGGTCGATGCCGCCCGCCACGGCCGCATTACCCGCAACCACAGCGCCACGCACTTGCTGCACGCCGTGTTGCGCGAGGTGCTGGGCAGCCATGTGTTCCAAAAAGGGTCACGACAAGATGAGCACAGCACGCGCTTCGACATCAGCCACCCCAAGGCCATCACAGCCGAGGAACTGCTGACCATTGAACGCCGCGTGAACGAGCTGATTTGGGCCGCCCACCCTGTGGAAACACGCATTATGACCAAAGACGAAGCCATTGCCCTCGGCGCCATGGCGCTGTTCGGCGAAAAATACGGCAGCGATGTACGCGTGGTGACGATGGGGCATGACGATAATTTAGCCAGCATTGAACTGTGCGGTGGTACGCATGTGAAAAATACGGGAGAAATTGGCCTGTTTAAACTCACGGGCGATAGCGCTCTGTCCGCAGGTATCCGCCGCATTGAGGGGGTGACCCACGTAGCCGCATGGCAGGCCTTCCGCACCAGCGAAAATATGCTGAAGGACATTGCCGGCACCTTGGCCGCCAAGCCCGAGCAAGTGGCCGAGCGCGTCGCCGCCCTGCAACAGGATGTGAAAAAACTGAAACAAGACGCCAAAAAAGCAGGCAAAGCCACAGCAGGGAACGACATTGCCAGCTTGGCCAAACAGGCGGAAAAAGTGAATGGCGTCACCTACTTGGGCGTCAACATGGGCAGCGCCGATACCGCCCAACTGCGCGAAACCATGGACGCCCTGAAAAACACCCTCGGCAGCGCCGTGATTGTGCTGGCGGCCGAGGCGGAAGGCAAACTCACCGTCGTGGCAGGGGTGACCAAAGACCTCACCAGCCAATTTAATGCAGGCACGCTTGCCAACGCCGCTGTCGCCCCCTTTGGCGGCAAAGGCGGCGGCAAACCCGACTATGCCCAAGCTGGGGCAGGTGGGGTGGATAGTATGGCGATTGAAAAGGCGTTGGCGGCGGTTAGTCTGCGATAGAAGCTTCCGTGCCGCTCAAATCTAAGCCATTTTGACTGATTTCTTGCGCAGCAATACGGATTGCTAATGCATCGTCTTGAAGTTTTTTTGCGTTACGCCCACGTTGTTCAGCAATTTCTAAAAGATATTGAGCTACAAGAGCTGCGTATTTGGCCATAATGCTATCAACTGTATCGTTGGGGGCTATATCGATAACATCTTCGAGCGGTTCAAGATTTCCATCGTTGATACAACGCGTCGCAAGGTCGCGCAGTTTAATGCCGTCTGCGGTTAAAGTATCTAAAAGCTGTTTAACTTCCATATGATATAGCCTCTCCTTTACCTGTTGGTAGTTTTATAAAGAGGGTGAGATATATATTCTATGAAGAAACTAACAATCATACACACTCTTGGTTATAGTATGGGGCCATAGTTGATTTATTCAAGGGGGCGATATGAATTTACAGAAATTACTCCAAACCTACCAACCTTCTGATCCTCTAGAAACCCTCTACGCCGCCCAACTGCGCCAGTTTTTGGGGCAATTTCCGCCTGAGAGCACGGCGCCGTATTGCCGCAGCAACCTCACCGCGCACGTGGTGGCCGATGCGTGGATTCTCACGCCCGATTTTGCCAAAGTGGCGTTGGTAGAGCATGGCGAGAGCGGCTACTGGATGGCCCCCGGAGGCCATTGCGATGGGAGCCCCGATGTGCGCGCCGCAGCCCTGCGTGAAGCCGCTGAGGAAACAGGCCTCACCAACCTCACGTCCTTGGGGCAGGGGATATTTGATCTGAACGTCGGCACCGTGCCGCTGCGCCAAAAGGCCCATGGCATGGAGCCGCCCCATGTGCATTTCGATGTGTGCTTTGCCTTCACGAGCGAAGAAGTGCCGCTGACCATCAGCCATGAAAGCACACGCTTGGCATGGGTGCCGCTTGCGGAAATTGGGCAATATAACTTCTTCCCCCCACACCTGCGCCGCGTGGAAAAAACCCTAAACAGCTGTTTTTGCTGATATTTTTTGCTGCTGTTGCCAAAATGCGTGGCCGTTTTGCACAGGTGTGGCATCAAAAATTATCCACAGGCTTTTCAAGCACTTGCTCCATAACGTGAAAAGTGGGGGTTTGACATACTTATCCACAGGGGCATAAGCTGTTTGTGTGTGCGGTAGAGGAGGGGGAAAACTCTACCGCCACCATGAAAAAACACCCCACAACAGCAACAGAAGGAGAAACGTGATGCGCTATACCAACCACACCTATCCCACCCACCTGAAAATGGGCAATCTGGCCTACCAACGCTGCTTTTGGGAATATCAGGAGATTGAAGATAAACTGCGCGAATTGGCGCGCCACCCGTCGGTGAGCACAGAAGAAGTGCGCCAGCTGAAAAAGCGTAAGCTAGACTTACATGATAAAATGCACAGCATGGAGCTGCACCTGCAAGACGAAGCGTAAGCAAAATGAGAAACAGTGCTTTTGTAAACGCACCTTGAACTGGCACCTAAAACAGTTTATTTTGCGGGTATGAAAGCACTGTATCCAGGAACCTTCGACCCCCTCACCAATGGCCATTTGGATATTGTTGGCCGTGCCAGCCGCATGTTTGAAGAAGTGGTGGTGGCCGTAAGCGACCATGGCCGCAAAAACACTCTGTTTGGCTTAAAAGAACGTTGCCAGATGATTGAAGAAGCCTGTGCAGGCATGAAAAACGTGCGCGTGGTGGCGTTCGATAACTTGGCCGTCACCTGCGCCAAATTGCACCAATGCAAAGCCATTATTCGGGGCCTGCGCATGACCAGCGATTTTGAATATGAGTTCACCATGGCCAAATATATGGCCGAACAAGACGCCGAGATTCAGCCCGTGTACCTGATGGCCGATGCCAAGCTGACGCATATTTCCAGCACCTCGGTGAAAGAAATTGCCAAGCTGGGTGGCGATATTGCCGCCTATGTGCCGCCCCATATTTTGGCGCATTTGCAGGAAAAAATCGCCCGTGTTTTGTGAAAGCATTGCAACGCCCGCCGGTTGGCTCACCGCCTATGCCAATCATGTAGGTTTAACCCGCGTAGAATGGGCAGAAGCCCCAGCCAGTAAGGCTAATGCCCACACCCAAGCGGCCGTTCAACAACTGGCCGATTATTTTGCAGGCAAATGCCAAACGTTTCAGGTGCCGTACACGCTGCAAGGCACCGAATTTCAGCGTAAAGTGTGGCAGGCGGTGGCGGGTGTTCCTTACGGCACGGTGCAAACCTATGGTGAGATTGCGCAGCTGGCAGGCGTTAACCCCCGTGCCGCGCGTGCGGTAGGTGCTGCCGTGGGGGCCAATAAGCTGGCGGTGTTTATTCCCTGCCACCGCGTGGTGGGGGCAGGGGGCAAGCTGACTGGCTACACGGGCGGTGAAGGCCTGAAAACCAAAGCCTATTTGCTGGCGTTAGAACAAAAATAAAGGCCAGCAGAGCTGGCCTTCTTGGGGAGAACATACCAGGCAGGGCGCGAGCTTTCGCTTCAAGCAGCCTCTGCAAACGGTATGTTCTCCCCTTGCGATAAGTGAGATATAGTATACATTAGCTACTTCCGCAAGTAGGTAAAGATAAAAAAGTGCAAATACCTATATATTACAATTGTTTATTGTTTTTTCTTATGCCGCCTCCGCCCCCATTTCCAACCGCATGGCGGTGGCACCGGGCAGCAGCGAGTCGTCAATGCGGAATAATTTGGCGGCCATGCGCGGCGTGCACACCTTCACATTTCCCACATATTTTTGCAGCAGGTGAATGGCGGCGGTGGGGTTGTTGGTGTTGGCAATCACGCGGCTTTGGAACTGCTCTTGCACGTTCAGGTAGCGGAAAGCCAGCACCTGCGCCATGTGTTCAATCAGCTTAAAGGCCAAATCGGGCCGCGTGGTTTTCAGGTTATCGTAAGCGGTGCGGGGGAAAAGATAAGCCTTCACGTTGGTGGCCGCCACGGCGGTGAAGGTGTGCAATTGGTCTAGCAACAGGCTGCATTCGCCCAATATCACGGGGGGCAGGTATTCGTCTGCCTCTAAATCAGCCAATTGTAGGGCACACAGGTTTTTGAGCAGCACGGTCAGCTGAAACAGCCGCACATTGCCTTCAGGGATAAAATAAAAGCCGTCAACCTCTTGAAATTGCTCAAATATCACCGCACCACGGGGGTAGGTGCGTGCTTGCAGCAGGGGGTTGAGTGTGGCGGCTTCGTCTTCGGTCAGCGTGGCAATCAAGCGTTCAAGCATGGCTTTAACTTTCTTTACGACAGCCCTCTTGCCATTTGGTTGGCGCACAGGCACACTTGCGCCCATGAACACCACCGCAGCCACCCCCGTAACTGAACCCCTGATTGACGCCCGCTCTCTTAGTAAACAGTTTGGCGGAATTATGGCCGTGGACAAAGTTTCTTTGCAGGTACACGCTGGCGAAGCCGTAGGCTTTATGGGCCCCAATGGCGCAGGAAAGACAACAACCATGCGGCTTTTGGCGGGTTATCTGCAACCCGATGAAGGTATGATAAAGATTGCGGGTATTGATATGACAAAGCACCCGCAAGCCGCCCAACAGCACATTGGCTATTTGCCTGAACAGTCTGCCCCCTTTGGCGCCTTGACGGTGCGCGAACACCTGCACCTGCTGGCCTGTGCTTATGGTGTGGCTGATGTGACCAAAGCTATCACCACCGCGGCCAACCTCACGTTATGCGATGGGTACTTAGACCGTCCGCTCGAGGAACTTTCCAAAGGCCAGCGCCAACGTGCCTACTTTGCAGGGGCGTTGCTGCATAACCCCGATGTGCTGATTTTAGACGAACCCACCGATGGCCTAGACCCCAACCAAAAGCACGAAATGCGTTTGGTATTGAAAGAGCTGGCCAAACACAAAGCACTTCTTATTAGTACGCACATTTTAGAAGAAGCCGAGGCCATTTGCAGCCGCGTGGTGCTGATTGCCAAAGGCCGTATTGTGACCGACACCACGCCTGCCGACTTGAAACGCACGGGCAAAGGCGATATTCAAGCCGCTTTCCGCCACCTGACCACCGCCGCATAAAAAAAGTCTTGACAGGTATACAATTACAGGTTAAAAACCGCTCACTTGTATCGCGTTTCATATTGGTCGTGTGGCGGCATACGCTGCACCAGAACCGGTGATTGCTTATTGCAGTGCCGCCGCACGACCCTAAATTGCCCCGTATGGGGAGGCCTAAGGAGTTGCCCCTCCAAAGGAGCGCGTTACCCCGCGTTGTGAGCCTCGCTAGCTCGCCCTCCCCACCCAGCGCATTTTTGCCAAAGGCCCCCCGTGTGGGGGCTTTTGCATTTTTGATTGACCGTTTTACATATACTTGGTATAAGTTCCGCTCCACAGTGTGCGGAGAGGTTTCTCCGCTGCTGGAGAACCACCTCATAGTTTCGCACATATTCTGCAACGCAGATGACAAGGAGATTTCCATGTCTGCGACAACTTTGAAAACGCGTGCCGCCCTTAACCTGCACGCTGTAGTGCCTGCGCAAAAAGTCAGGCGCCCTAAGGCTTCAGTTGAAGTCAGTAAAATGTTGGCCGAGATTGAAGCCGCACAAGCGGCTTGGCCGCAGGTGCGTGCCTTTATGTGTAACGAACGCGGCCAAAATGCCTATGTAGAAACTGCTAAGCGTATGGCTGATGCTATGACGCGTCAACAGCAAGAATTGCGCGCAAAAGTGTTTCAAGAAACACGAGATTTGCCCGCATCGCTCTTGGAAGATATCGAGTATATCTACGACAGCGGCGTGTCGATGTATGGTGAAGAAGCACGTCCAGATAAATTTGAAGCGCAAAAAATTTTTTCTGCACAGAAAGCTTTTTGTACCACGCCACGTGCATTGTTGCACGACCTGCGGCGATTGGCCGATGACTTAGGCTTTCTCATGTTCTCAACCACTTACCTGAGTGCGCAAGGACGGCCTGAAGCGCGTACGCCCGATGGCAAAGCGTTAGCCCTGTTTGAGCAATCGATGGCGGCATTGGGTATGGACACCTACGTGTTGGCCCCGCCCGCCTATTATGGTGTGCAGGAACATGCCAAGGCAAAAGACCCAAACCTCTCCACCTACGATGGCATCCATGGCACTCTCATGGCCATGACCCGCCAAAACGTTCTGACCTTCCGTACCGTGTTTCAGGCGTTGGCAGGGTTGGAGAAGCAGGTGGGAGATATCCGCACCCGCGTGCAAGCCACCGAGCAGAATATGCTGGGTGTGCAAAAGCAGATGGCCGCTCTCAATAAACAAGTGGAGCGCGTACAACTGCAATTGCTGGCAGCACGGCAAGAGTACCGCGAAGGCATTGCCCAAGCACGTGCTTATGCCGCCAAAATTGAGCAGCGCTTGGAAAAGGCGGAAGCCCAAATCCAAATGATTCTCTGCATGATGGACCCCTTGGCCTTTGCAGTACCCAAGGGAACCGACATTGCTGCGGCGGAAGAGGTAGCCTACATCGGCCCCTGCTGGGGGCCAGACTTCCCAGCCATTATGGCGCAAGCCTATGTGAACGGGGCGTTCGACCCGCTGAAAAACGGCGCCACCATCACCAAACAGGTGAAGGACATTTGGTACCGCAATTGACCCTGAACTGAAAGAAGCCCCCTGCATTGGGGGCTTCTTTTTTTATTCTGCCCCGTTTTTAAGTTTTTTCACACAAAACTATTGACACAGCCCTTGCGCTCAGGTATTCACGCCCCTACATCTACGGATGAACGGTAGTCAACCCTGACAAGTGCTCGCACATTATAGGGTTGCTCAAGGCCCCCAGAGCAACGGGTCTTGTTTCTTTTTGCCGATTCGCTCAAATAACGGGCCTCTAGCACCACGCCACGCCCACAAGGAGTATAAACACCCATGGATACCACACAAAACATCCGCATCCGGTTGGAAAGCTACGACCACCGCATGCTCGACGAATCGACCCGCGAAATTGTCGATACCGCCAAACGCACCGGCGCCAAAGTGCGCGGCCCCATTCCTTTGCCTACCAACATTGAACGCTTTTGTGTTCTGCGCAGCCCTCACGTCGATAAAAAATCACGCGAGCACTTTGAAATGCGCACCCACAAGCGCCTCATGGAAATTGTTGAACCCACTCCACAAACCATCGATGCTTTGATGAAGCTCGACCTGGCCGCTGGCGTGAACGTCCAAATTAAACTGTAAGCGGGAGGATAAACATATGACAACCTCTCAACGTACAGGCCTCATTGCTAAAAAAATGGGTATGACCCGCATCTTTGACGATGCCGGTAAACACGTTCCCGTGACCGTCTTGCAAGTGACCGATGCCCAAGTGACCGCCCAAAAAACCATGGAAAAAGATGGTTACACTGCAGTTCAAGTTGGCGCGTTCGATCAAAAACCTCACCGCGTCTCTGCTGCCATGACTGGCCACTTCGCCAAAGCAGGCACCAATCCTAAAATGGAACTGGTAGAGTTCCGTGTGGATGCTGCCAATTTGCTGCCCGTTGGCCAAGCAGTGACTGTTGAGCAATTTGCCGAAGGCCAATTTGTCGATATCGTCGGCACCACCAAAGGCCGCGGTTTCGCAGGTGTTATGCGTCGCTGGGGTTTCAGCGGCTTGCGCGCTACCCACGGGGTATCTATTTCACACCGTTCACACGGTTCTACGGGCCAACGTCAAGACCCAGGCCGCGTGTTCAAAGGCAAAAAAATGGCTGGTCACTGGGGCGATGAGCGCATGACCCAACAAAACCTGCAAGTGGTGCGCGTCGATGCCGCCAATGGCGTGTTGTTGGTCAAAGGTTCAGTACCAGGCGGCCGCGGTAAAGTGGTTTTGGTCAGCGATGCTGTCAAAAAACCAGCCAAAGCCAAGTAAGTCAGATTTGAAGGAGTAGACACATGAAAATCGACATTTTAAATCTGGACGGGAAGGCGGTTGGCAATATCACCCTCGCCGATGCCGTATTTGGTATGGAAAAACGGACTGACCTGTTGGCCCGCGTCGTCAACTGGCAGTTGGCCAAAGCCCGTCAAGGTAGCGCCAACACCAAAGTGCGTCACGAAATTAGCCGTACCACCAAAAAATACTTTGCCCAAAAAGGCACAGGTAACGCCCGTCACGGTGACCGTAAAAACAACATCTTTGTTGGTGGCGCCACCCAGTTTGGTCCTCGCCCCAAAGACTTTACCTTTAGCCTGCCTAAAAAAGTGCGTCAGTTGGCATTGAAAAGTGCGCTGTCGAGCAAAATGGCAGATAAGCAACTGGTGGTGATTGATACCGCAACCTTGAAAACTGGCAAAACCAAAGACCTGTTGGCCAAGCTGACCAAAATGGAATTGACCAATGCCACCTTTATTGTAGATAGCATTGATGCCAATTTCGACCGCGCCAGCCGTAACCTGCCGCACATTAAAGTTCTGCCCACCGAAGGTGCCAACGTGTACGACATTCTGCACAATGGCAAAGTGGTGCTGACTGAAGCTGCCGTGAAAATGCTGGAAGGCCGTTTGCTGACCGATGGTGCTGACGTGGCCGAGAAGCCCGCCAAAGCCAAAAAAGCCGCTGCGCCAAAAGCTGAATCTGCCGAGAAGCCTGCTAAAAAAGCAGCTGCTCCTAAGGCTGCTAAAGCCGATGCTGCCGAGAAGCCTGCCAAAAAAGCTGCCCCTAAAAAGGCTGCCAAAAAGGAGACTGAATAATGAGCAAACTCCCCGCTACAGAACGCGATTTGCAGATTTTTCTGCGCCCGCTGGTGACTGAAAAAACCACCCGTATGGCCGAGCAAGGCAACTGGGTGTCGTTCGAAGTGCTGAAAGGCACCACCAAAACCGAAATCAAACAAGCCTTTACCCGCGTGTTTGGGGTGGAACCAGAGCGCGTGAACACGCTCATCACCAAAGGCAAAGCCCGTGGCCAAGGCCGTTTAAGCGGCCACCGCAGCGATGTGAAAAAAGCCTTTATCAAGCTGAAAGATGGCCAGTCGATTGACATGGCTACCGGCGCGTAATTGGAATTGAACAGGAGAGGATAACCCCATGGCCTTGAATACGTACAAGCCCACATCAGCAGGACGCCGCGGTTTGATTACCGTGGACCGTTCTCACCTGCACAAAGGTGCACCTGAGAAGTCATTGACAACCGATATGTCAAAAAACGCTGGCCGCAACAACAACGGCCGCATCACCGTGCGTCGCCAAGGTGGTGGCCACAAACAGCGTTACCGTATGATTGACTTCAAACGCAGCAAAGTGGGTGTTGAAGCCACGGTTGAGCGTTTGGAATACGACCCCAACCGCAACGCCTTTATTGCGTTGCTGACCTACGCCGATGGCGAAAAGAGCTACATCTTGGCTCCTCAGCGTATGGAAGTGGGCAGCAAAATTATTGCCGGTGCCGAGGCTGACATCGTACCGGGTAACGCCCTGCCTCTCAAAAACATTCCCGTAGGTACCGTGGTGCACAACGTGGAATTGAAACCAGGTAAAGGTGGCCAAATGGCACGCTCAGCTGGTACTTATGTGCAAATCATTGGTCGCGATGGCGCGCTCACCCAATTGCGTATGGGCAGCGGCGAGTTGCGTGCGGTGAGCGAAAACTGCATGGCTACCGTTGGTGCGGTTTCTAACCCCGACCACATGAACACCCAAATTGGTAAAGCTGGCCGTAACCGCTGGCTTGGCAAACGCCCCAAAGTGCGTGGTGTGGTGATGAACCCTGTAGACCACCCCTTGGGCGGCGGCGAAGGCCGTACTTCAGGTGGCCGTCCTCCAGTTTCCCCATGGGGCAAACCAGAGGGTGTGAAAACCCGTAACCCACGGAAGAACAGCGGTAAGCTGATTATCCGTAGCAGACACAAACGCAAATAGGTAACTGTTGACAAACGGCTGGAAAACCACTATGGAACACCAGCCGCAACGTACAAAGCCCACTTAGGTAAATTGGAAAAAGGACAAACATATGGCTCGCTCAGTTAAAAAAGGCCCCTTCGCAGACCACCACTTGGTGGCGAAAGTAGACGCCGCCATTGCTGGAAACAAAAAACAGGTGATTAAAACATGGTCGCGTCGTAGCACCATTCTGCCTGAGTTTGCTGGCTTTACCTTTGCTGTCCACAATGGCAACAAATTCATTCCCGTGTTGGTGACCGATAACATGATTGGTCACAAATTGGGCGAATTTGCCCCAACCCGCACCTTTACCGGCCACGCCGATAAAAAAGCCGCTGCTGCACCTGCTGCCGCTGCCAAACCCGCTGCTGCACCTGCCGCCGCTAAGCCAGCCGCCAAGAAATAAGTAACAGAGGATTAACACAATGAGCAAATCCGCAACTCCCCGCCGCTTGGCCGATACCGAAGCCAAAGCCGTGCTGCGTGGCCTGAAAGGCAGCCAGTACAAGGCCGCTTTGGTGATGGGCCTGATTCGTGGCAAAAAAGTGGAACAAGCCTTGGCTGACCTGCAATTTAGCCCTAAGTCTATGGCCGTAAGCGCCCGCAAATTGCTGATGAGCGCCATTGCCAACGCTGAAAACAACCACCAATTGAACGTGGACCAGCTGTATGTGAAAGAAGCCTTTGCCGATAAAGGCCAAGTGCTGAAACGCTTTATGCCCCGCGCCCGTGGCCGTGCTGCCAGCATTTTGAAACACAACTGCCACATGACAGTGGTGGTTGCTGAAAAAGCCATTGCTGAAAAACAAGATATCAAAGCCGAAGGGAAGGGCAAATAATATGGGTCAAAAAGTCAATCCAGTCAGCTTCCGTTTGGGCGTTAACCGCGGTTGGAATTCGCTGTGGTTCTCCAAAAACAACTACGCTGCCACCATTGTGGAAGACGACAAAATTCGTAAATACTTGGGCACCCGCCTCAAAGCCGCTGGCGTTGCCCGCGTGATTATCGAGCGCCCTTCTAAAAAATGCCGTGTGTTCATTCACACCGCACGTCCGGGTGTTATCATCGGTAAAAAAGGTGCCGAAATTGAAACCTTGCGCAAAGAATTGCAAAAATTCAGCAAAGACGAAGTGTTCTTGAACATCGTTGAAGTGCGTAAACCCGATGTGGACGCTCAGCTGATTGCCGAAAACGTCGCCAGCCAATTGGAGCGCCGTATTGCTTACCGCCGCGCCATGAAGCGCGCTGTGCAAAATGCTTTGGGCAATGGTGCCGATGGGGTGCGTATTTGCGTGGCTGGCCGTTTGGCTGGTGCCGAAATTGCGCGTACCGAGTGGTACATTGAAGGCCGTTTGCCCCTGCACACCCTGCGTGCCAACATCGATTACGGTTTTGCCGAAGCTTCGACCACCTACGGGATTATCGGGGTAAAAGTATGGGTTAACCACGGTGAGAAATACACCATGGACCTGCCGACCAAAGAAACGGCAACCAACTAAGTTTAACGTAACAGTATAACCGAAAGCGACGAACATGCTGCAACCAAAAAGAACCAAATTCCGCAAGGCTCACAAAGGCCGCATCCATGGCAATGCCAAGGGCGGTACGGAAGTATCGTTTGGCGAATATGGCTTGAAGGCCACAACACCCGACCGTATCACCGCACGCCAAATCGAAGCCGCACGCCGTGCCATGAGCCGCCATACTGGCCGCAACGGTCGTATTTGGATCCGCATCTTCCCAGATGTTCCCGTCACCAAAAAACCTGCCGAAGTGCGCATGGGTAGCGGTAAAGGTGCCCCTGAGTATTGGGTGTGCCGCGTCAAACCAGGCCGCGTGATGTACGAAATTGGTGGTGTAACAGCCGATGTTGCCCGCGAAGCTTTCCGCTTGGGTGCCGCCAAATTGTCGGTGAAATGCAAAATGGTTGCCCGTCACCACGGCTAATATGTAAGGAAAAACACCCATGACAAACGCTATGAACGAATTCCGCACCATGAAGCCCGAACAGGCTCAGGAAACTTTGCTGAAATTGCGCAAGGAACAAATGAACCTGCGCTTTCAAAAAGCCACTGGCCAATTGGAAAAGCCAAACCGCTTGCGTGAAGTGAAACTGGAAATTGCGCGGATCAAAACCGCAATGAACGAAATTAAGGCCAAAGGAGAGTAGACAAATGCCCAAACGTGTTCTCGAAGGAACGGTGGTCAGCACCAAATCAGCCAAAACCGCAGTGGTGTTGGTCGAGCGTTCCACCCGTCACCCTCTGTACGGCAAAATTTTGCGTACTGCGCGTAAATTCCATGCGCACGACGCTGACAGCCGTTGCAAAATGGGCGACCGTGTGCAAATTCGCGAATGCGCACCCGTGTCTAAGCTGAAGCGCTTTGAAGTGGTAGAAGTTCTTGCCGCTGGTAAAGCTGCCGATGGCGCAATTGTATAAGTAGAGAAAGAAGGATAACGACCATGATTCAAGTCGAAAGCAATCTGGATGTCGCCGATAACTCTGGCGCCAAGCGTGTCCAGTGCATCAAGGTGCTCGGTGGTAGCCGTCGCCGTTATGCGCGCGTGGGCGATGTCATCGTCGTGGCCGTGCAAGACGCCATGCCCCGTGGCAAAGTGAAAAAAGGTGAAGTAGCTCGCGCTGTTGTGGTGCGCACCACCAAAGAATTTACCCGTACCGATGGCACCGCCATTCGTTTCGATACCAACGCCGCCGTGTTGGTTGATAAAAAGAATGAGCCCATCGGCACCCGTATTTTTGGCCCAGTTGCCCGCGAACTGCGCGCCAAACAGTTTATGAAAATCGTATCATTGGCTCCGGAGGTCCTCTAACATGTTGCAAACCAAATTGAAAAAAGGCGACGAAGTGATTGTCATCGCTGGTAAAGACAAAGGCAAAAAAGGCAAAATTTCTGCCGTGATGACCGCCACCAGCCGTGTGGTTGTGGCAGGCATCAACATGGTGAAAAAACACGTATCGCCGCGCGAAGCCATGCGCCTGAAGCGCGAGCCAGGTGTGATGGAAAAGGAAATGCCCATTGCCATTTCTAACGTGATGTTGGCCGATCCCAAAACCGGCAAGCCAACCCGCGTGGCTTACCAAATGGACGACAAAGGCAATAAAGTGCGCGTGGCCAAAGCCAGCGGCACCACGCTTGATACCATTAAGAAAGCTGCAGGCGCTGCCAAAGCTGCCAGCAGCAAAACGACAAAAGCGAAGAAGTAAGGGACGACCATGGCCAAAGCCCCAACAACCACTGCCACCTACACGCCCCGTTTTAAGGAGCTGTATAGCAAAGAAATTAAAGCCGCGTTGACGAAGAAATTCGGCTACAGCAACGTGATGCAAACCCCCAAAATCAGCAAAATTGTGCTGAACATGGGTGTCGGCGGCGCAACCCAAGACAAAAAAGTGTTGGATAGCGCCGTGAGCGACATGCGCCTCATCGCTGGCCAACAGCCTGTGGTGACCCGCACGCGCAAATCTATCGCCACCTTTAAAACCCGCGTGAACATGCCCATTGGCTGCAAAGTGACCCTGCGTGGCGACCGCATGTACGACTTTTTGGACCGTCTCATCACCATCGCACTGCCTCGCGTGCGTGACTTTGATGGAGTGCCCACCAAGTTTGACGGCCAAGGCAACTACAGCTTGGGTATCAAAGAGCAGATCATCTTCCAAGAGATCGACTTTGACAAAACCGACAAAATCCGCGGCATGGACGTGATTATTCACACCACCGCCAAAACCGATGACGAAGCCCGCGCTTTGCTGGATGGTTTCGGCATGCCCTTTAAAAAACGCCGCGCGTAAGAGGAGATAACATATCATGGCCAAAACCTGTTTGATCAACCGCGAAGAAGAACGCCGCGCCATCGCCAAACGCGATGCCGCCAAGCGCGTGGCTTTGAAAGCCAAAATCACCGACGAAAACCTGAGCTTTGAAGAGCGCATGGCCGCCCGTGATACCCTCAACAAATTGCCCCGCGATGGCGCCAAAATCCGCCAGCGTAACCGCTGCGCCTTTACTGGCCGCCCCCGTGGTGTGTATAGCAAATTCGGCATTTGCCGTAACATTTTGCGTAAAATGGCCGCGGGTGGTTTACTCCCCGGCGTGAAAAAAGGAAGCTGGTAACATGACAATGAC
>JBAQUW010000138.1:0-4973 GCA_049297755.1 Alphaproteobacteria bacterium | reverse complement strand
AAAAAACCATACCGTACTAAAGTGCGCCCCATGCCTACCCCATTAAAACCTACGTTATTGCATCAAGCCATTGCGCGTATGCCTTTGGCCCGCCCGCCTGTGTGGGTGATGCGCCAAGCTGGCCGTTATTTGCCTGAATACCGCGAACTCCGCAAACAACAACCCAACTTTATTGATTTTTGTTTGACGCCTGAGTTGTGTGTAGAAGCCACCCTTCAACCCCTGCGCCGCTTTGCGTTCGATGCCTCCATTGTGTTCTCCGATATTCTCATGATTCCCCATGCCTTAGGTGTGCCTGTAACCTTTACCGAAGGCTATGGCCCAAAAGTGACCAAGCCCGAAAATGCCCAAGCGTTGCTGACATTGCGTGAAAAAATAGGCGACGTGACGAACAACTTAGCCCCCGTCTATCAAACTCTTAAAACCCTTCGCCACGAGATTAAAGCCGAAACCAGCCTCATTGGTTTTTGCGGTGCACCGTGGACCGTGGCCTGTTACATGCTCGACGATAAACCCAGCGCCGATTGCCTCAACTTACGCAAATTGGCCTATACCGAACCGCAAACCTTTGAGCATCTGCTGAATACTTTGGTAGAAGCCACCATTGCACACCTGACCGCCCAAGCTACTGCTGGCGCCGATACGCTCATGTTGTTCGACAGTTGGGCGGCATTGGTACCCCCTGCATTGTTTGAGCTGGCCGTAGTGCAGCCAACACGCCGCATTATTGAAGGGGTGAGAAAAACCCACGCCAATATCCCTTTTATCGTATTTCCACGGAATGTCAGCACTGTGCATTTGCAAACTTTGGCGCAACAATTGCCCGAGAATGTCGCCTTGGCGCTCTCGCACACGGTCGATGTGGCGTGGGCCGCCCAACACCTGCAACCGCACATTGCCGTGCAAGGCAACCTCGACCCTGCGTTATTGCTCAGCACCCCTGCCGCTATCACCGCAGAAGCCCAGCACATTGCGCGCACCTTTGGCAACCAACCGGGCCATATTTTCAACTTGGGCCATGGCATAGACCGCCACACCCCACCTGAAAATGTGACGGCCCTCATTGAAGCCATTCACACGGCTTAACAATTTGGCTTGACCTTTTCTGCCAAAAAGTATACCAAACACTCCTCACCGTTCATGTTTTTGCACCCGAAGGGTGAGTGCTTAACCCTCCGTTTGGAGAAATTCCATGACCAAGCTGAAAGACTCTTTCCCGCTGGCGTTTACCCCAGCCTGCTATGCCAAGCTGTTGCATAGCGCGGTGGTAGATAATGCTGGCAACCCCAATGCCGCAGCAGCTGGGGAGCTGGCCTTGGCCAACTACACCAAACTTTCCGAGCAGCGCCAAGCCGATGTGTGGTGGCAGTTGCTGGAAAAGCTGGTAGAGCCCAGCCTATTCATCATCCAGCGCCATGGCGTTGCGGCCAACAAAGTGCTGGCAGGTGTGGCGCAAACCGAGCGCAATTTTTTGAATCTGTTCGGTTTGTTTGATGAGCTGCTCACAACCCGCACGCAGGCAGAAAAGGACGCCCAACAGTTCGTCGCGGCTATCCAGCGCCGCGCGACAGATGCGCAGGTATGGGAAAAAATGGCGCGGATGCTGGACGGCCATAACATTCACCTGCGCAACACGGGTGGGCTGTTGGGCGAAGCCGGCAAAACCCCCGTCACCCCCGCCGAGCAGCAACAGGCCGAGTTGGTTGCCAATGCCATGAGCAACCTGTGTCACTTAGCACTGTTTCTGCACGACATGGCATCGGGCGATGAATCGATGCCCAATGCTGGTTCTGCGTTGGTCAGCGTGGCCAAGGGCTTTTTCCCAGAAGATGAACGGCCCTTTAATGTAAAGAAGGCCGAGGGTGTGGAAACGCTCCGCAGCCATTTGGTTCACCTTGTCGGGTGATGACACTCTGCCCCCCACAAGGGGGCAGATTTTTTATGCGGTGTATGCTATACACTGGCATGGATTTTTCTCAAACCCTCATCGTGCGCACAGCCCCCACACTGGCCAAAACGCTGGCGCAATACCCGCAAGCCATGGGGTTGGCCATTGCGGATATTGTTCACGCGCCTGCCGTTTTACCCCCTACTGCCCAAGCGGTCATTCTCACCAGCCAAAATGCCGTGCCAGCCGCAAGCCTTGCCCTGCAAGGCAAAAAGCTGCCTATTTACGCTGTAGGCCGCGCCACGGCTGAATCTGCCCAAGCCTTAGGCATGGAAGTGGCGGAAATCGGCCAAAATGACGCAGCCGATTTGGCTGCATGTATAGTAAACGCTTACTTACAACCCTGTGTTTTGGCGCATTTTCATGGCGATACGGCTGACCTGACATGGCATGGTGTGCTGCAAAAACGTGGTTTTTCAGTCACACCTGTGTTGGCGTATCGTACACAATGGCTTGACAATTTGCCCGCCGATACGCTTGCCGCGCTGCACATGGGCAAGCTCACTACCGTGGGTTTATGGAGCGCCCGTGCCGCAGGCCACTTGCAACTGTTGCTAAAACAGGCCAGAATAAGCCCACAGTCACTCCACGCCGTGTGTTGTAGCGCCAAAGTGGCCACTGTTGTGTGCGGCTTTGCTGGCGCGCATATTGCCCATAGCCCTACGGCCGCAGCCATGCATACGGCCATGGTGCAGGCCCTACCAATGAAAGGCCAATGAAAGCCAATGAAGGATAACCGAATGTCCAAACGCAAGCCTGCCACCCCTGCCCTTCCTCGGCCCGTGGTGGCGCAGCCGCAGGTGGCACCCCAGCGGGGCTTGCCCCATAAAGCCTTGCTGGCCAGTGTGGCACTGGTGGTGGTGGGCGTTGTGGCCGTAGGGGCCTTGCTGGTGCAGTGGGATAACCGTCCGTCCATCACCTTTATTGCCGCCGAACAATCTGCGCAAGAACAGCCCGTGGTGGCGCGTACTGTGCCCGAGCAAGGCCATGCCATGCCCTCAACCATTATTGACGTGACGCCTGAAAGTGTGGCCGATGTCTCTATTACCGTGTTGACCAATAGCGCTTCTCCTATTGTCGATGTCACAGCCAATGTGCGTGCCACACCTGAGCCGGTCACGCCTGTCACCCCCACCCAAAATGCCGTTGCCCAAGCGGATGTAAGGGCGGATGTAAGGGCCGATGTTCAGGCGGCCCAACTGGTGCAAGCCACCCTGCAATTGGCGCAAGCCAACCAACAGCAAAACTTGCGGTTGGTGAGCTTGGCCATGGCCTTGCATGCAAAGGCGCCAGAAACTGAAGCCCTGCTACAAAACGCCACCCAATTTGCGACAGACCCTGCGCAAAAAAGCGTGCTGACCGCCATTGCCAACTGCCGTACCGCCACCCCTGTGGCCGAGGCTGAAATCCCCGTGGGCGCCATCATCAAACCCGCTGCTTCCCCCGTGTGGTGGCCCACATGGTGGGACGATACACTTGGGCGCTTTGTGACGATTCGTAAGGCAGAAACAGCAGCAAAAGCAACGCCTGTTGTGGCAAAAACAGCGTGCGATATGGAACCGCTGCGCTTGCAATTGCTGCAACTGGCGGGGGCTTTGCCTGCAACAACCCCTATTCAAGGAAAGGCACAGTAAATGGCATCGTTCATTCGGGCAATTTTGGTACTGGTGCTGTTGGCAGGGGCAATCTTTCTTATTCAAAATGCGGCGCAAGAACCAGGCGCTGTCACCTTCACATGGCAAGGCTATACCATTGATACCTCCGCCACGTTTTTTATTGCCGTGTTCAACATTGCCCTGATTTTAGCGTTTTACGGTGGCCGTTTGGCGGCGTTTTTAATCAGTATCCCTGAACGCTTTCGTCATGGCTTTGTACGCCGGCAAGATAGGCACGCCTTGGCGCTCATCAGCCGTGGTATGGAAGCGCTGGCGGCGGGTGATACTGCCGAACAACGCAAGGTGGCGCGTTTGGTACAAAAATCGCTGCCCGATGCCGCGCTTGGCGCTGCCTTGGCCGCCCACCTCGACCCCACGCCCGAACGCCTGCACCTGATGCTGGGCCGCCCCGATACCAGCTTTACCGGCCACAGCGGCTTGTTGAACGATGCGGTGAAGCGCGGCGATTGGGTGGCCGCCAAATTCCATGCCGCAGGCGCCCTGAAAAAACGCCCCGATAGCCCTGCCGTGCAACACGCCAGCTTTAATGCTTTGATGCACACTGGCGATTTTGACAAAGCACTAGAACTCATTCCCAGCCTGAACCGTCGCGACGTATTTGGCGACAAAGCCCCTGTGGTAGAAGCCGCCGTGCGTTTGCACGCCGCCATGCACCAAGTGGCCGATAACCCCAACGCGGCTCTGCGCCAAGCCCAAAATGCCGAGAGCATTTGCCTGCATTTTACCCCTGCCGCGTTGTTCCGTGCCTCCACCTTGGTCGGCTTAGGCAAAACCAGCCCCGCTGAACGTGCCTTGGCCGCCTTTTGGCACACTTGCCCGCGCTTTGATGTGTTCCAAAAATGGTTTGATGTGCTGCAACAAGTTTATCCCGACCTGCCCGCCGATAAACTGCTGAAAAAAGCCGAGCAATTGGTGGCCGAAAAACTCACCAATGCCGACGATGGTGCGGTTTCCAGCCTATGCCTTGGTGTGGCCGCGTTGAAGCTGGGCTTGTTGGACGATGCCCGCAAACAGCTCACTCTCAGCTTTCGCAAAAGTGTGAACCGCGAAGTGCTGGTGCAACTGGCGCAGCTAGAGCGCAAAGCGGGCGATGAACACGCCGCCGCCGATTGGCTGCAACAAGCGCTCGACGCCCAACCCCTGCACCAAATGGGTGATAATGTCCTCACCGCCTATCAAGACTTCCGCCGCACCTACGGCCTCGACCATGCCAAAGGCCACCTCAGCCGTGGGGCAGATAGTAAAGTGGCGTTGTTGCGGTAAGAGATTAGAATCTATCGTGTTCTTCAAGAGGCTCTAAAGCTAAGGAGAGCAGGCTAAGTTGGGTTGTGGCGAAAGTATTGAGGTTG
>JBAQUW010000137.1:0-3330 GCA_049297755.1 Alphaproteobacteria bacterium | reverse complement strand
CGTATTGTGGTGCCTGTCAACGCTGTCACTATCAAGGCTGCTTTGGAAACCCAAGCGCGGCGGGCTATTCTGTTTTGGCTTGTGCGGGAGAAGTTGAAGATGTGGGCCACTCTCAGCTATGTAGAGATTTTCTGCGCAGGCACTGAACATCCTATTTACGTCAAGGTCGGTGACCATACCGATACGGAGATGATCTTTGATGACGTGCAAGGCACGGTGGTGGTGAGCTGCCCCAGCCGTGAGGCGCTGAGGGAGCTGATTGACGATGATGGCATTTACCCCTACCTGATGGCTGCCTTTGGCGACGATTTGGTAAATGGGTATTACATGGTGCGCCGTGCTGGCGCCTCTGCTGATGAAGTCCCCTTTATTGTGGAGTTGGAGTATTTGGATTGGGGCCAGTATGAGCAGGTGTTAGGGGAAGATATCCCCCAAGAGGCCGGCCCTGAAGCGTATTAAGACGAAGGCGCCCGCAAGGGCGCCTTTTTGTTGGTAAAATCAGGCCGCCAAGCGGCGTTCTGTGGGGTATTGCAGGGCGGTGAGGGCGGGTAAAGGTTCGCCCGCCAGCATGGCCAAAAAGGCCGCGCCGCCGGTGGAAAGTTGGCTGAATTGCTCGCGCAACCCTGTGCGCTTTAAGGCATCTAAGGTATCGCCACCCGCCACCACTTTGGTGGGGCAGGGGCTGTGCAGCATGGCGTTGGCCAAGTTGTTGGTGCCTTCATCAAACGGGGCTAATTCATAGCTGCCCATGGGGCCGCTCCATACCATGGTGCCAGCGTTTTGAATCACACGGCTCCACACTTTCACCGTTTCAGGGCCAATATCCAGCGCGGTATCGTCAGGTTCCAGTTGGTGCACTGCTTTGGCCACGGGCCTAGCCATGGGGTGGTTCAGGTTGGTGGTCATCACATCGGCAGGCATGAGAATACGGCAGCCCACAATGCCTGCCTCCACCAAAAAGTCGCGGAGCGGTTCAATGTAATCCATCTCAATGTGGCTTTTGCCCATCAGCATATCTTTGGCGGCCAGCAAGGTGTTGGCCAAGGCGCCGCCCACCATAATTTGGTTGGCATAGCCCAAAGCGTTTTGCAAAATGGGCATTTTGTGCGCCAAGTTGGTGCCGCCCAGCATCAGCAGCAGGGGGCGGGTTGGGGTGGTGAGTATCCCTTCCAACCGCGCTACTTCCTGCGCTAACAAGGGCCCTGCAGCGCTGGGCAACAGTTGCGGCAATAGGGTGAGGCTGGTGTGGTTGCGGTGGGCGCTGGCAAAGGCATCGTTCACATACACATCGCCCAATTTGGCAAGGCTTTTGGCAAACAATTGCCCCGTTTGCGGTTGTTCTTCTGCGGCCTGAAAGCGCACATTCTCCAGCAACAGCACGCTGCCATGGGGGGCGGTTTGTACAGCTTGCTCGGCCATACGGCCAACGCAATCGGGCACAAAGTGCACGGGTTGGCCCACATAGTTTTCCAGCACGGCGGCTTGTGGCCGCAGCGAAAGTTCTGGCACCACCCGCCCACTTGGCCGCCCTAAATGCGAGAGCACTACCACTTTTTTAGCGCCAGCAGCCAGCAACGTGCGGATGGTTTGGGCATGGCATTGCAGGCGCAGGGTATCGTGTGGGGTGTTGCTATCGATGCGCAACAGCACGGTTTTGCTGGCAAAATCACAATCGGCAAGCTGTGGCAGGTTATAAGGCATAAAAGCATTATGAACGCATGAGATGCTTCTAGGCAAGCACGCATTGCTTTGTTAAGATAAAAGGCATGGATAATCACAATACTGACCCTTTAAATGTCACCCGCCTGAGCAACGCCATCGCCGCGTTAGAAAAACGTGTGGCCACCATGGCTATTCCCGCCACCGAAACAGTCACAGTAGAGCGCGTGGTAGAAAAAATGGTGGAAGTGGAAAAACCCATCACCATTGAAAAAATTGTGGAAAAAGTGGTAGAGGTGGAAAAGCTGGTCACCGTGGAAAAAGTGGTGGAAAAAATTGTTGAGAAGCCGGTGGAGGTTGTCGTTGAACGCCATATTCCTAACCCCGCCGTGGAAAAAGAGATTATGAGCGTGCGCAAACAAATGGCGGCTATGGAAGCGGAAAATGCGCGTATCAAAGCCAACCATACCAAGGCCGTGAGCAAGCTGGATGTGCTGATTCAAAGCGTGCTGCAAAAAGGGGTGGCGGCGTTGCCTGCCAGCGCCACTGCTTCTAACATGGACGCTGACGACGATGCCCACGAGGACGCCGCATGAAAGAAGTAACCCTGAACATTGGTGGCCGCCCCTACCGCCTCACGGTGCCCGAAAACCAACATGCGCGGCTGCAAACTGCCGCCACCCGCATAGATACGGCCTTTGAAACCCTGCGCCGCAGCGCCCCCGATATGGAACGCGACCGCGTGATGGTGCTGGCCGCCTTGCAAATGGCCGACGATATGCTGCAACACCAAGCCGAGCGGGAACAAGAGCAAAGTACCATTGCGGCATTTAATGCCACCTTGGCGGAAAAATTAGAAAAATTAGCGGTATAAAAGCACCAAAGCCGCCCATAAGGGCGGCATTGGGTTAGGCAAGTGGCCCGATGGACTGCACATTGCCGTAGTGAATGCTGGTGGGCTTGGTCGCACCTTGTGGGGCAATATCCACATGGCCGTGGGAGTAGTCGTGCACCGTACCCACAATGGTTTCGCCTGTGGTGAGCAGTTTTACCTGCACGGGGGTGCGGTCTTCTTGCCATTGACGCAAGTTGCGAAAAAAGCCTTTGCCAGTCATAGAGTTCTCCTTGTAACAAGGGGGGTGAAACGTGAGGAAGTGCAGGGGTTATAACGGGCTTTGGGGGCGGCGTCAACCAGCAGTGAGGTGGGGCTTGTAATTTGCATACAATTGCCCTATATGACAACCCTATGGCCATAAAAGCACCCTTTAAAATTGATGCTGGCGGGCGCGAAGCCCAAGCGCACAAGCGTGCCCTGCGCCGCCAATTGTTGCGCCAGCGGCAGGTGATGGACTTGGATTTACAAAGCACCACCCAGTGGAAAGTGATTAACCACCTGCGCAGCCTGCACAGCAGCATGGCCCCCGCCGTGGTGGCCGTGTATGCCCCCGTGCACGATGAAATAGACCTGATGCCCTGGGTGCGGGAATTGTGGCGCATGGGCGAAAGTGTGGTGCTGCCCCGCGTGGTGGAACGCGGCCACCCCTTGGTGTTTAACCTGTGGCTGCCCGATGCCCCCATGGATACCGACCGCCTAGGCCTGCCTTGCGCCAGCGGGCCCGAGCTGATGCCCGCCTTGGTGGTGATTCCCAGCCTAGGCTACAACCGCAAAGG
>JBAQUW010000136.1:0-2027 GCA_049297755.1 Alphaproteobacteria bacterium | reverse complement strand
CGGGCAACGTGGGGATTAACACCGCCGCCCCCGCCAACAAACTCACCGTGGTGGGCGATATCTCCGCCACCCAATACTACGGCACAGGCATCAGCATCACCGGCGTCGTCACCGCCACCACCGTCTCCACCAGCGGCAACATTTACGCCGCCAACTTCTATGGCGATGGCAGCAACCTCACGGGCATTGTGACCGATATCTCCACCACCACAGGCGTCAGCGGCAGCGTGGTGTTCCGTGACCAACACGGCACCATGTTTGGCAGCAACACCTTGGTGTGGAGCGATGGCAACGTGGGCATTGGCACCGATACCCCCCAAACCGCCCTCGAAGTGGCTGGTATTATTAGCAGTACAGGCATTTCTGTGACGGGCACAATTACCGCCACCACGGTGAGCACCAGCGGCAACATTTACGCCGCCAGCTTCTATGGCAGCGGCGCCAATTTAACCAGCCTGCCCACCCAAGCCGTCTCCACCACCACAGGCGTCAGCGGCAGCGTGGTATTCCGCGACCAACACGGCACCATGTTCGGCAGCAATACACTGGTGTGGAGCGACGGCAACGTGGGCTTTGGCACCGATACCCCCCTCTACCCCCTGCATATCAACCAAGCAGGCGCAAACGCCCTGCACTTTACCCGCGCAGGGCATGAAGACTACAGCATCTACTTGGGCGGCAACAATGGCCTCTACTTCGTCAACACCACCGATTCCCGCTCCGACATGATGATCTCCGACGATGGCTACGTCGGCATCGCCACGGCCGACCCCCAAACCGCACTCGATGTCACAGGCGTTATCAGCAGCACCGAAGTGCAAATCTCCAGCACTGGCAACGCCTGCACCACTGCCAAAAAAGGCACCTTCCGCTTTAATGCCACCGTTGGCCGCGCCGAGCTGTGCTTGTAAACCAACCCTTGCGTTAACGCCTTTTTTTGTGTGCATTTTTCTCACTGGGAAATACGTCCCAGCACCATCGGCAGCAATACCGCTGCCTTGCCGTTTCAGGAGAACCTCCTATGGCAAATCCTACCACCGTCCGCAATCCTGCGGCGGCTACCGTTCACAACGCGGGCCTTGCCCGCTACATGAGCGGCACGTTTGCCCTCACGGGCGCTGGCATTGGCCTTGCCTTTGCCGTCAGCTACTGGCTGGCCACCGCCACCAACTTTGTGGCCTTTATCAAGGCCAACCCGCTGGCGTTTCTGGTGGCCTACTTGGTTGCCGCCATTGGCCTGATTGTGGCCATGAGCCGCGCCGCCAAAACCCGCAATGCCACCATGGCACAGCTTGCCTACTGGCCGTTCTGCGGCCTGTTGGGCACCGCTTTGGCGTACATTCATGTGCGCTATGCGGTGGGCAGCATCGTGCAGGTGTTTGCCCTCACCACCGCCATGTTTGCGGCGCTGGCCCTGTATGGCTACACCACCAAACGCAACCTCTCGGGCTGGGGCACGTTCCTGCTTATGGGGCTGGTGGGCATTATCGGCGCCAGCCTGCTGAATGTGTTTTTGGTGCAGAGCTTGGCGCTCAAGTTCGCCATTAACATTGTCGGCGTGCTCGTCTTCGCGGGCTTCACCGCCTACGATGTGCAGAGCATCAAAGACACCTACGCGCAAGAAGGCGACCACACCAGTGGCCGCATCTTCGGCGCCGTGGGGCTGGTGTTGGACTTCATCAACCTGTTCCAGCACCTGCTCTCGCTGGTGGGCATGAATCCCATCAAAGACTAAGGCCTGCCGCCCTCCTTATGGAGGGCGGTTTTTTTATTGCACCAGCCTTGCATATGGTATACTTATAGCGCATCACGTCGCCCTTTTTTATGGAGACTCGCTATGTCCCGCCCCACCTCTTTCAAAGCTCTGTGCGAGCAAGTGTTCAATGTTGTCATGTATGCCGCACCCATAACCCTATTTGGGTTCATGTTGGTGGCAGCCCTGCTGGAGTGGCACATGCCCTTCTGGCTGTTCAGCGTTATACCCACGCTGGCTACGCTGTACATGATTGTTCTTGCCATCGATATGC
>JBAQUW010000135.1:0-4976 GCA_049297755.1 Alphaproteobacteria bacterium | reverse complement strand
GGCCAAAACCTTGCCAGTGGCCGAACAACCCATTGTGCGCGGGGTCAAATGCATGGGCAGCTGCACCACCCCCTGCAGCGTGGCCATTACGGCCACAGGCAAGCAAGCCTGCCTGTTTAGCCACATGAACCCCACGCAACCCGAAGAACTTTTGCCCGCCCTCACCCAACACAACGCCAGCCCCATTGGCCGCATTAAAGGCCGCGATTTACCCGACCAACTCCGCGCCAAATACCTGTGCCGCATTCCTCAACCTGCATCAGAAAAAGAACCAGAAGACCTTGCCTTTAATACCCATATAAGCTAGTAAGGTACTATGGTTATCACTGCGCAAACCCAAGCCACGCTCGATGAATTTGCCGCCAAAGGTTATGCGGCTGGTTTTGCGACAGATGTACCCAGCGATGTGGACGCGATTGGCCTCACTGAAGCCACAGTCCGCGCCATTTCCGCCCGCAAGAACGAACCTGCGTGGCTCTTGGATTGGCGCCTGAAAGGCTACCACCATTTCCTCCGTTTATTGGCGGAAGACCACACCGATTGGGCCAAGGTACACTTCCCCAAAATTGACTACCAAAGCATGAGTTATTACGCCGCCCCCAAGGGCAAAAACAAGTACGACAGCTTGGACGATGTGCCGCAGGAAATCCGCGATACTTACGCCAAATTGGGCATTCCGTTGGAAGAGCAAAAGGTGCTGGCTGGCGTCGCCGGCGCCAAAAAAGTGGCGGTGGATGCGGTGTTTGATAGTGTGAGTGTGGCCACCACTTTCCGCGCCGAATTGGCCAAAGTGGGCGTGATTTTCTGCCCAATTTCCGAGGCCGTTCAGCACCACCCAGAGTTGGTTAAGCAGTACTTAGGCAGCGTGGTGCCGCAGGCCGACAACCTGTACGCAGCGCTCAATTCCGCCGTTTTTTCCGATGGCTCGTTCGTTTATATTCCTGCCAACGTGCAGTGCCCCATGGAACTTTCCACCTACTTCCGCATCAATGCCGAGAACACCGGGCAGTTTGAACGCACGCTCATCATTGCCGAAAATGCCAGTTATGTCAGCTACTTAGAAGGTTGCACGGCGCCAATGCGCGATGAAAATCAGCTCCACGCGGCGGTAGTAGAACTGGTGGCCATGGACAATGCCGAGATTAAATATAGCACCGTGCAAAACTGGTATCCGGGCGATAAAGACGGCAAAGGTGGCATTTATAACTTCGTCACCAAACGTGGCGCATGCCGCGGAAAAGCTAGCAAAATCAGCTGGACCCAAGTGGAAACAGGTAGCAGCATCACCTGGAAATACCCCAGCTGTATTTTGGAAGGCGACGACAGCGTGGGCGAGTTTTATAGCGTGGCTTTGACGCGCATGAAGCAACAGGCCGACACGGGCACCAAGATGATTCACTTGGGCAAAAATACTAAAAGTGTCATTATTTCCAAAGGGATAAGCGCTGAAGAAGGTGACAACACCTATCGCGGTTTGGTGAAAATTGCGGCCAAGGCCACGGGTGCGCGCAACTTTACGCAGTGCGACAGTTTGCTCATCGGCAACCGTTGTGGCGCCCATACGGTGCCGTATATTGATGTTAAAAATCAAAGCTCTACGCTAGAACACGAGGCCACCACCAGCCGCATCAGCGATGAGCAATTGTTCTATTGTGCGCAACGTGGCCTCTCCGAAGAAGACGCTATCTCTATGATTGTCAACGGCTTTTCCAAAGAAGTACTGCAACAATTGCCCATGGAATTTGCCATGGAAGCGCAGAAGTTATTAGGAATTTCACTTGAAGGGAGTGTCGGATAATGCTTAAAATTCAACAACTTAAAGCGAATTTGGCTGAAGGCGACAAACCCATTTTGCAGGGCGTGGACTTGCATATTCCCTCAGGGGAAGTGCACGCCATCATGGGGCCGAATGGGGCAGGAAAATCCACCCTCGCCAACGTGTTGGCAGGCAAAGAAGGTTATAACATTCAAGGGGTTGCGCAGCTGGGAGGACAAGACCTGCTGAGCCTTGAACCAGCAGCGCGCGCCCATGCGGGCTTGTTCCTCGCGTTTCAATATCCTGTTGAATTACAAGGGGTTAATGCCGCACAATTCCTCCGCACGGCGGTGAATTCTCACCGCAAAGCGCGGGGGGAGAAAGAGCTGAATGGCGCGGAATTCCTGAAACTTGTGCGGGTGGAAATGGCCAAATTGAAGATGGATGAAAGCTTTTTAAAACGCAGCGTGAATGCAGGTTTTTCTGGCGGAGAAAAAAAGCGCTTTGAGATTTTACAAATGGCATTGATTCAGCCAAAAATGTGCATATTGGATGAAACTGATAGTGGTTTAGATATCGATGCATTAAAGATTGTGGCCGAAGGGGTGAATAAATTACGGTTAAGCAACCGTAGCTTTCTGATTATCACGCATTATCAACGACTTCTGGACTATATTCAACCTGACAAAATTCATATTATGGCCGCAGGAAAAATTCGGCTCTCAGGCGGGCCAGAATTGGCAACACGTTTAGAATCAGAGGGTTACGACGGGGTTTGTGGTGTATGATTTCGGCTTCTGACCAGCTTTTAGCGGCATTTCCGCCCAAATTGCATACACGCGCCGAACGTGAGGCGTGGGTGTACCTGCCCCCCCACCGTTACACCGAAAATTGCCTAGTTGGGCACACGGCAACTTTATCGTATCACACCCCTATTCATCATACCTTGCAAGCAGGTACGTTGCACGCGGGCGCACACACGTTGCGCGTGGACGGCACACAGGTGTTGGTGGAAGTGGTGCAGGGCGATGTGCCGCACGCCGCGCTGGCCGATACCCAACAGTTTGAGATTGCGGCAAATGCCAGCTTGTTGCATGTGCGCTTGCACACGGGGGCGGGCAGCCGCACGCGGCGGCAAGTGGTGGCAAATGTGGCGGCAGGCGGGGCGTATCGGCAGTTTACCCTCACGGCCAATGGCGGCATGAACCGCACGGAAACGCGCATTGTTTTGGCGGGCGAAAATGCCGAAACGCATGTGACAGGACTGAATTTATTGCGCGGTGATGAGGTGGCCGATAGCTTCACGCATGTGGCATTTGACGCAGAACATTGCCGTGCCAATGTGCGCCAGCGTAACCTTGTGGATGGCAAAGCCAGAGCCATTTTTCAGGGAAAATTTCACGTGCATGCGCATGCCCAAAAAACGGCCGCGTACATGCTGTGCCAAAACGTGTTGTTGAGCGACACGGCACAAGTGCAGATGAAGCCCGAATTGGAAATTTATGCCGACGATGTGACGTGCAGCCACGGCGCCACCACGGGCGGGTTGGATGCCGCGCAACTGTTTTATTTGCAAGCGCGCGGCATACCTGCAAACGTGGCGCGGCAGTTGTTGGTGGCAGGACAAGTGGAAGAGTTGCTGGCCGAGTTGCCCGAGGAGATTCAGCCCACCTTGCGGCCTGTAGTGTTTGCGTGGTTGGAGCAGGTGGGAGAACGCCATGAGTAAGCCTTGCACGCCATTCCCCGCCCACGTGCGCAACCAGTTTGCGGTGTTCCGCAACCAACCCACTTTGGCGTTTTTAGATAGTGCGGCGAGTGCCCAAAAACCTGATATGGTTTTGGATGCAGTGCGCGCGTTTGAAGAAGGCAGTTATGCCAATATTCACAGGGGGTTATATGCGCTTTCTCAAGCAGCCACGCAAGCCTATGAAGACGCGCGTGTGACCATGCAAAAGTTTGTGAATGCGACCAAAAGCGAGAGCATTATTTTTACGCGCAACAGCACCGAAGGCATTAACCTTGTGGCCCAAACGTGGGCCAAGGCCAACCTGAAACATGGGGATGCGATTATGGTGACGCGCTTGGAACACCACGCCAACCTTGTGCCGTGGCAATTGCTGGCGGCGGAAAAAGGGCTAGAGATTGTGGTGGCAGAGTGCGACGCGCTGGGGCATGTGACGCTCGCCGATATTCAAGCCGCATGGACGCCGCGCGTGAAGTTGCTGGCCATGACGCGCATGAGCAATGCGCTGGGCACCGTGCCGCCGATGGCTGAGGCGATTGCGTTTGCGCGGAATAATGGTGCAAAGGTGTTGGTGGATGCCAGCCAAAGTGCGGTGCATAGCCCCACCGATGTGCGGGCGTTGGGCTGCGATTTTTTGGTGTTCACGGGGCATAAATTGTACGGCCCTGCAGGTATTGGCGTGCTTTATGTGAAGCCTGAATTGTTGGCCGACATGCCACCCTACCAAGGTGGCGGCGATATGATTGAGCGGGTGGTATTGCCCATGGGCACCACGTTTGCCGAAGCACCTGCACGGTGGGAAGCGGGCACGCCGAACATTACAGGTGCGGTGGGTTTGGCGGCAGCCATACGGTTTGTGGAGAGCTTGGGCGGCTGGTGCGCCAGCATGGATGAAGAAGCGAAATTGGCGGCCACGGCGCGGGAAGAATTGCTGAAGTTGGGGGCGACGATTGTAGGGCCACGGGTGAGCGAAGCGCCGATTATCAGCTTCAACCTGCCCAACGCCCACCCGCATGATGTGGCGACGATTCTGGACCAATGCGGCGTAGCCGTGCGCAGTGGCCACCACTGCTGCATGCCACTGATGGAGAAGCTGAGCATTGCAGGGACCGTGCGCGCCAGCTTTGCGTGCTACAACACCATAGCCGATGTGGAGGCGTTGGTGAGGGCGGTGGCTAAAGCGGGGAAGATGTTGGCATGAGCAAGATTGCGTTCATCACCGCCGAACCACTCCCCGCCAATGCCACGTTGCGCGAGAAAATTGTAGCGGCGTTGCAAGAGGTGTATGACCCTGAATTGCCGGTGAACTTATGGGATTTGGGGCTGATTTATGATATTGCAGAACACGGTGATGACGTGGTGATTACCATGACCCTCACCGCCCCAAACTGCCCTGTGGCAGACCTGCTACCCCGCCAAGTGAAAGAGGCGGTTGCGGCTGTGACAGGTGGGCGGAATGTGGTAGTGAACATGGTA
>JBAQUW010000134.1:0-2244 GCA_049297755.1 Alphaproteobacteria bacterium | reverse complement strand
AAAAACTTGCCCGTTTGGCTGAGCTGTTGCCGCCCCAGTTTGGTAAGGGGCGAGAGGTGGTTGGCTTCATACTTGCCTGCCTTATTCACACGGGCATAGCCATGCCGAATAAGCAGGAGCGGCGGATAGGAGAAAAAGGACATGGAGATACTCCAAGGTTTGAGGTGTAACTTGTGTACACTTTTTACACCCACAAAGCAAGCAAAAGCGTTTTAATGCGCTTGCGTCATCAGGTCTTTTTTAGCGGTATCCAGCACAATTTCGGCCACAGTGTGGGCGGCGTGGGGGTTGAAGAGGGCGCGGGCGTTGTCTTCCATATGGGTGCGGTGGGCTTGGTCGGTCAGCAGGTTGGTCAGGTGCGGCAGCAGGGTTTCGGCACTGAACATGCCTTGGGGAATAATGATGGCGGCGCCTGCTTCTTCCGCCACTTGGGCATTCAGCATTTGGTGGCCGTCGGCCAATTCCAGCGGAATATAAATGGCGGCGCGGCCAAACAATGCGGTTTCTACCACCGTGCTGGTGCCTGCCCGTGCCAGCACCACATGGGCTTGGGTAAGGGCCTGCGCCATGTTGGCAATAAAGGGTTCCACCGTAAAACTGGCTAAGGGCAAGGTCTTATACAGGGCTTCGCAGGCAGGCACATCGGCCGCACGGGCTTGGTGATGAATGCGCAGGCGTTTTAAAAGTTTAGGTTCTAACCGTGCAATGGCTTGGGGAATGACTTCGCTGAGAATGGCACTGCCTTGGCTGCCACCGGTGATAAGGAGGGTGAGGGTTTTATCGTCTTTCCGTTTCAGCCCAAGCCCCTGCACCATGGCCGAACGAATGGGGTTGCCCGTGACCTGCACCACCGCTTTGGCACAAGGTAAATGTTTGTGGGCGCCTGCAAAGGTGAGAAGCATGGTATCGGCCAACCGACACAGCAGCTTGGTGGCACGGCCCGGTAACACATTGCCTTCGTGCAGCACCACGGGCACGCCAAACACCTTGGCCGCCAACACCAAGGCCACCGAGGCATAGCCCCCCGTAGCAAACACGGCCGATGGCTGGTAGCGCCCCAGCAGCCGCAAGGCTTGGACAAAACCGCGCCCTACGTTCAACAGAGCCTTGAGTTTACGCATGGGGTTAGCCACGTTGAAGGCGCTGGCAGGTAGGCGTTCCAGCACAAAGCCTGCTTCTGTCACTTTTTCGGCAAACTTGGTACCACCCACCACAAAAATGCAGGTAGCGCCTTGGGCGCGGAGTTCTTCCGCCACTGCAAGGGCGGGGAACAAATGCCCGCCAGAGGCGCCAGCGGCAATGAGAATCGTGCGCGGGTGAGGCATTAGAGGCGCAGCCCCCGTTTACGCAACAACGCCAGCAAAAAGCCCATGCTGATGGCCATGCCCAAGGTGGCCGAGCCGCCGTAGCTAATGAAGGGCAGTGTCATACCCGTGGTGGGCATAATGTGCATGGCCACGCCTACGTTGATCATCACCTGAAACGCCAACAAACTGGCCAAGCCGCCAATGGCCAAAAAGGTGAAGCGGTCGTCGATATCGAGCATGCGATAAAAAGCGCGCAGCACAATGAGCAGATACAATAAAATGAGTGCCAAGCAGATGAGAATGCCGAATTCTTCGGCCACCACGGCAAAAATAAAGTCGGTGTGGGCATCGGGCAGGCTGTGTTTGACCACCCCTTCCCCCGCGCCACGGCCAAACAGGTGGCCATTCATAATGGCGGCGTGCGATTGGTCTGCCTGATAGGTATCGGAGCCTTCGGGGTTCATAAAACGGTCAATGCGGCTTTGCACATGGCTAAAGCTGAAATAGGCCATAACAATGCCGCCCACGCCAATACCCCCCATGGGCAGCAGCAAATACATAGGGACACCTGCTAAAAACACCATACTGCCCCACACGCTGCCCAGCAAAATCAGCATCCCCACATTGGGCTGACGCAGCAATAACACTGCCACAACAGCGATGATGCCCAGCGCCCATGCAAAGCGTTTGAGGCGTTCGGCGTTATCACTCACATTCATGAGGCTGGCAATGACAATGACGAGTGCAGGCTTGAGAAACTCGGACGGTTGGAGCGAGAAGCCCGCAATGTTAATCCACCGCGTGGCACCTTTCACGTTCTCGCCCAAAATGGGGGTGAGAAACACGCCCACCACCGACACAACAAACAGCAGCCAACCCACCCGCTCTACCCCCAACGGGCGGACCACGGTGAGAATGAGCATGGCGCACAACGCCG
>JBAQUW010000133.1:0-3647 GCA_049297755.1 Alphaproteobacteria bacterium | reverse complement strand
CGCGACGACAGAAAAACACACGCGTCACCACCTCACTTGAACTGCATACATAAAGCAAAGTGACGCGCAAACATAAAAAACACACCTTGTTCTATTCAATTTTGAGCACGCCAAAGGTGGGGGAGATTGCCATCTCTACATTTTCTACTTTTGTGCCATGCACTTTTTAAGCTAAAAAATGGCGTTTAAGTTATTGATAGTTGAATATGTAAACAAATACATACTTAAAATACATGATTAAACAATTGTTTAAAATTGACTTGTGGAACGCGTTTCTTAAGGTTTTTACGGCGTTAACCTTAACTTACCATAGCCCAAAGACAGCTGTCTAGGGCGAATAGCCCAAGATTATGACAAACGCTGTAGACGATAAAACTTGATATTTATATCACATTCTGAGTACGGGGCAAACATGTTCCACCGTTCCACAAGAGCGATGAGCAGCGCCGCTTCGCGTGGTTGCCCCCTGTGGCAAAAACAGAACACTTAGGGCTTGCTTTTAAAGCGTCAGTCAGGCGCGGGGAATCCCAAAGGCGCCGCTTACGGGAAAAACAATCCTACGGGGCTCTCAGTGCGTTTAGTTTGTTTCGGGCAGGGCAGGGGCAGGTTGCATGCCAATACCGTTGATGCCGCTGGCATCGGGCGTGCGCGGGTCTTTGCCCGAGGCGGACAAGCGCAAATAATCGTGCACTTGCACTACACCTTTGGTGGTGCGGAGAATATGCAGCACATGTTCGTGCTCCTCTGTGGCCACCACATAGCCCATAATGTAGGCATGGCCATTCACCACGCTAATGGCATAGTTGATGGGAAAGGTTTGGCGGTTACCCATCAGCCGTGGCTGAATTTGCGCATAAATCCATGTATCTTGCGCTTGTTGCTTGGTGGGGTAGTCGGCACCTACAAACAATTCATTATATACCCGCTTCACATCGGGCACCGCACGCACCAGCTCTAATACTTGTAAACCTTGCTGTTTGTTGGGCACAATGCCCGTGAGCAGCACATCGCCTTCAAATACCGTGACACCCACATCGCTCACATAGCTCAGCTTGGCGCTGCTCAGGCGGTCGAGAATATGGACTTTCATTTTGGCATCGAGCGCCACTTGGGCGGAACTGCGCTCTTGCAAGCCCACATAAGCGCCTGTGGCGGCCAACCCCATGGCCACACCCGGTGCGGCACAGCCTGCCAAATGCGGGGCAAAACCCAACAAAACGGCCAAACTTACGCCCGAAAAAATATGCTGCACAGCTGCTTTTTTTGTTTTTTGCATAAAGCCATGGTACTCAAACTTGGCCATGGCAACAATCAAAAAAGCGGGGCAGGGGGCAGCGCCTGCATTTACGCATCTTGCACATGGCGCACAAACGGCCACTGAGCCACCCAATACACCACATCTAAGCGCACAGTATCGGTGTAAGCTTTGCTGGCTATAGCATTCATGGCTTTTTGCAGGCGCTTACGTTGGGTGGGGGTTATGGCCATATCAGCACCGTCCCATGTTTTGCGCCATTTCACCTCTACCACCACCAATTGGTCTGCTTTTTTGGCCAAAATATCCACTTCTACGCCAGCAATTTGGCTGTTACGGCGCACAATACGGTAGCCACACAGGCTTAAATACGCCACCGTCGCCCACTCGGCCAACCATCCCTTTGTGTGAATATGCATAGGAACATCATTGCATAATCTGGCCAAGTGCGCCATTTTCGGCTAGTGTTTCTTTATCCAAGGGTAAGAAAAAAGGATACCACCATGCGCAAAACCGCTGCCAGCATCACATTCAGCCTGCTTTTGGCTTCCACCAGCTTGGCAGAAGAAACCTTATTGCGCAGCGCATGGCTCACGTTCGACGATATTTTTGGCGAAGCGGCCACTACCGATGAGGCCGACACCACGACTCCCGCCGCAAAACCCGATAAAATGCCGCCATTTATTACGCCAGCAGCGACTGAAGACACGATGTCTGCCGATGATGTGCTGTGGAATGATGAAAGCACCGAGTTTCCTACCACAAAGCCGGTAGAAGCTGACCCGATGCTGCGCGCGCTTTCCGAGCACAATTGGCCGCTGGCCTTACAATTGGGGCAAGAACGCGCAGGGGCAGGGGTCGATGACGGCCAAGGTGCCTTGGGCATTTACACCCAAGCCATTGCCTTAGGCATGCAAGGGCAATATGACCAAGCTTTGGCCAAAACCAGTGCCTTACGCAATGCCCCCAGCGTGTACGCCAATGCTGGCAAAGCATGGGAAGCCACCCTACAATTACACCAAGCAGAACTGGCTGTGCTGCAAAATAACTTAGAGGCTGCCCGCGCGTTTTTAACCGCGTACGAACCCGTAGAAAGCCAAGCTGGCCGCGCCAACCAACAACGCGCCACACGTTTAAAAACCATGCTGGAGGGCACACCCAGCCTGCAAGAGCCCTTGCGCATTGGCGTGATTTTACCGCTAAGCGGCCCCCATGCCAAAGTGGGGGAAGGGGTGCTGAACGCCATGCAAATGGCGGTTTTTGCCGCAGCCGGCCAAGCCATTAGCCTACACCCCGTGGATAGCGGCACAACACCTGATAGCGCAGCCACCGCCGCCCAAACCTTGCTGGAATCACGGGTGGATGCGGTGGTTGGCCCACTGCTTTCGCCCCAAGTGGACGCCGTGAAAGTGGCGTTTTCTGCGCACACGCCTGTGTTGGCGCTTTCCAGCGACCCCCATGCCGCCAGCCCCAACGTGCATGTCTTTAGCTATCGGCCCGACCAACAAGCCCAACTGGCCGCCCATTACGCCGTGCAACACGGCCGCCGCACCTTTGCCGCCATGGTGCCTGCCAACCCTTATGGGTATGATATTTACGAGGCATTCCGCGCCGCAGCCGTGGCCCAAGGTGCCACCGTGCTGGCTGCCCAGTTTTATAACCCCGAAAAGGCAGATTTGAGCGAATATTTGGAAGATTTGCTGAACCTCTCCTCGGCCCGCCGCAACCAAAAGCAAGAATTGGCGGAATTGGAACAAGAGCAGCGCGAACTGGGCCGCACCATGGAACCACGCCGCCTGCAACGCCTGAAATACCTGAAAGATGCCCGCCCTGAAGCCGTGGTGAACTTTGACGCTTTGTTTGTGCCGACTGACGCCAAAAACCTCTCTCTGGTCACCTCACAACTGGCGTTGTACGACATGGACAAGCTGGACGTGATGTTTCTGGGCACAGCCGCGTGGGGCGCCCCGCAATTGGCCAAAGGCGACCCTTATATTCGCCAAAGCCGCTTTGCTGCTCCACCCACAGGCGATTTCACAACACGTTACACAGCCACCTATGGGAACGGAAACCCACACCCACTGGCGGTTTTAGGGGAAGGGGCCGTGCACGTGCTGCTGGCAGCTGCCCAGCAAGCCGATAGCGCCAACCAATCGCTCGCCCAAGCATTATTACGGCCCGAAGGTTTTGCCGCCAGTGGTGGGGCTATCCGATTCACCGCAAACGGCCTGCCAGAGCGGGCTTACCAGCAAGACAACCTCACCCCCAGCGGGGTTGTCCACGTGGAACAAGCGCCTGTGCTGTTACCACCCGCTTTGCCCTATCCCCTTGATCCAGCAAAGAAAAGTTACTTTGAGTAAGCATAACGCAGTCATTGCGAGCGCAGCGCGGC
>JBAQUW010000132.1:0-3436 GCA_049297755.1 Alphaproteobacteria bacterium | reverse complement strand
CCAAAACCCGCGCCACCTTTCGGTTGTGGGATGCCCTTTCCGCCCCCACGCTACTTACCCCCCATCTGCACACGTTGTTCGAAAACAACAGCTGGTTACTGGCCGAATGGGAAGAAAACTTAGCCGATGCCCACACCTTTCACCTCACCGCTGGCCGGACTGATTTTGGCCCCTGCTGGTTCCTCAACTTGGTGGCGGCCGAATCACTCACCGCCCTGCGCAACCAGCTCGATAAACTCCCCAGCCTACGCCTCCCGCTCGATATCCGCCAAAACGACACCGCCCGCTTGGCCGCGCTCCAACGCAAAACCACCGCAGTCGATGCCGAATTAGCAACTCTTTTCCCGCGGGTTGGCACTTAACTCAGCCAAGTTGTTATCTGTCTTTGCAGCCTTCCTTCACCACCACAAAATTGTTGCTGTCCGCCACCTTGCCCACATCTACTTGTGCGCACAGTCCTTTTAAAGCAGCAGCACGGTCTTGGGCATCACCCAACGTATTATACAATTCAGGCGTATGCGGCGTCACACACCCACCCACACCACGGGTAGCACTCCCCACCTCCACCGCTGAAAACCCTCCACAGCGCGTTCTATTTGCTATCTCATAATTTTTCAACCCGTCCTGCTCTGGTACAGGTGGCTTTACATCTACTGTCGTCACAGGCTTTGTAACAATCACCGTTGGTTTGCCCCAAGCAGGCATAGGTGGTTCTGTCGAGGCAGGCTTAAACCCTGCTTTTGGCAACACGTTTAACTGCGCCTGCATGTTTTTCAACGCCTCTTTTTGCGCTTGAACGTCTTGTAAACTTTTTTGCAATGCAGGCTTTGCCACATCCAGCCTATATTCCATCTGTTTATGCAAGTCAGCTTCACGCGCAGCCAACATTTTTTCGGCATAGCCTATGGCTTCCTTTACTTCAGCAACAGTTTGTTTATCAGTGCCATATTTCACTAATTTTGCTTTCATGGCCGCCACCTCATCGGCAAATTTTATGGCATGTTTGGCACCTTCGTACTCCGCATAAAATTGCTCGTGGGTACTGTTTAAACTATTAAGCTTATTCCATGTGGCATACCAAGCAGAGCTTTCCATATGTTTATTAATAGTCGCATAATCTTTTTGGGCTACCCATGTATTATGCTGCTTATATGCATGCGCGGCTATTTTTTGCTCTTCTACACCCAACCCGTCAATACGTTTGTTTGCCTCAGCCAGCATTTCATTATACTTATCCATAAACGCCATTTCTTGGGCATGAAGCTCCGCCATCACCCCTTTATCCGCCACCGTTGGCTTTAAAGGCAGCTTGGCTTTCATGGCGGTAAGCATATCCTGCGCCTGCGCCATGTTTTCAGTGCCAAGCACATCAGTAAGTGCGAACTTACTTTTCAACCAATTTGCCGCATCGCCCACCGTAGGCACCCCATCGGTTGCCGAAGGTGTCAACAGCTTAGGCGCAGGCACCGTTGGCTGAACAGCGGCAGGTTGAGGCTGCTGGGGCGGCAACGGCTTTTGCAACCCTTTTGGTGTCACCACTGGCTCTGCTGGGTTTGCCTCGTTCTGTAAATAGTTTTTTGCCATATCTACGCCAACACCTGCACCCGCCATAACACCCTTCATCACCCCCATCGAGGTGACCGTTTGTAAGCCAATCCGCGCCATCTCGCGCCCATCTTCATGGGCAATCATTTTATCCACGGTGTGCTTGGCTAAAAGCTCCACGCCGTACTTCACTTTGCTGCCATACCATGCCGCAGCTTTCAGGGTGTTCAGGCGGCCATTTTCCAGCGCCATACCTGCCCGGAATAGCTTTTGCGAACCTGTCGTATAACCTAGACCATGCAAGGCATAGCCAGCCCCCCGCAAAGCATCGGCGCTTAGGGCTACGCTGGCATTCACCCCATCCAAAGTCAGCATGCCCGCCCCCAACAGGCTCGAGTTCAGGCCAGTAACCGATAACGCCCCTACACTAAAATATCCGCCCCGCAAAGCAATCAGCGCAGCAGACCAACGCTTGCCCGCCTTTCTATAGGCATTCACTTGCTTCGCCGTGCCGTGGATCAGCGGCGTATATTTGGCAAACTTGGCCGCAATTTTATCGGCAAACTTTGGCGCCGTGCTTTGCACCCGCGCGCCACCAGCCACAAACACACCATGCCCAGCAGCGGCATTCAGTGCCCCATCAATCTGCGGTAAACTCTCTATGGCCATCACACATGCCTTTTATTCTATAGGGTTATGCTTTTTCTACTTTGCCAAAGCAGTTTCAGCCTGTGCTTTTTCAAAGCGTACGCCTCCCTTACCTAGGGCAGAAATGGCAGCCGCAATATCAGTGGCTGCTTTCAAACGGCCTTCCAAGGCATCGAGCGATTTGGGCGTATGGCTTTCTACCGCCACATCCGTTACTGCATCACCAAAAGTCAGGCGAATATCTTTGCCAACAGCTGCATGTACAGCTTGATGAGCAACTGTTTCCGCAGCCGTCAACGCACCATTACGCTCACCACGCACTTTGCCGAACTTGGCCTTCTTGTCTTTTAACGCTTCGGCGCTTAGGGATTTGACATCTTGGCGCGTCAATACAAAGTCAACCAAAGTCGCCGCATCGGCAATTTGTGCAGCCACATGGGTCTTTGCCAAGGTGCGGGCAACTGTAACTGCTGTCACAGCGGCTACTTTCGCAACCACATCTTGCGCCACGCGTTTCGTTTTTTTACCAGCAGCGCGGGCCACATTCAGCTGTGGCAAACCAGCCTTATCAGCATTGCCCAGCTTCACTTTCATCGGGTGAAAGTCTGCGCCATTTTTACCCAGCAAATTATCGAGTGCAGCCAGTTGTGCCGTGGCTAATTTTTTATCACCAACCACCTTGCCGTCTTTAATTCCGTGCAATTGGGCAATCTTCAATTGCATCGCCTTTACAGCATCTGGCATATCTTTGTGCTGACCCACAACCACCGCCGTAAACCCTTTGGTCTTGCTGCCAACAATCACCACTTCCTTACTACGGTTAGACTGCGCTTGCCCCTTGCGTGCAGCTTGGGCAGGCTTTCGCTTTGTGGCTTTCATAGCATCTTCGGCACGTTTCAAGGCCTTTTTAGCCGCAGCCAATTCTTGCTCTACTTTTTTTGGCGCTTTGACTTTTTTCCGAGGCTGTTGAGCCTTACTCGCATTTTTTTTAACGGGCGTTTTTGGCTTGCTCGCCTTTGGTTTGGCTGTTTGTTTCGTAGCTATAGGCTGCGCCGCTTGCCCCGTTTGTGCCACAGCCGCTGGGGTCTGACCAGTCTGCTTAGCTCCGCCAATTGTTGTTATTCTGCTCAAAATACCCATCTGATCATCCTTTCAATATTTACACATCACGCCAAGCGTCCCCTCTTTATCGCCCCCCACACCACCCGCGCCTGACATTGTCCTGACACCCCCTGTCTTGTAT
>JBAQUW010000131.1:0-4229 GCA_049297755.1 Alphaproteobacteria bacterium | reverse complement strand
GTATAAAGGGTGGAGGGGGGGTGGGTCAAGCGGTGAACACCAAGAAAAGTGCGCAAAGGTAAGATGAATGGAGTGTTGCGAGATACTGCAATTTATAGTATACGTTTTGTATTCTGAATCTCAGAAGGAACACAATATGACCGTTTTAGAAGCGGAGTTGGTCGTTGAGTCGGCTGACGACATCCGTCTATATGGGGCAAAGTTTGCCCGTAAACTGGCCTTGCTGCGAGAGTATAAACGGCGGTATGGGCATGCGTCGCCGCCGCATAGTCATCTTGAGTTAGGAAATTGGGTGGGTAATTTGCGAAAATCCCGCAAAGGAAAAGGAAAAATATGCTTAACGCCTGAACGCATTGCCGCCTTAAATGCCCTAGGCTTTGTGTGGGATGCAATAAACTTTAGGTGGGGTTTGCAAGAAAAAGAGTTTAAGAAAAAACTGGCTTTGTTGCGGAAATATAAACGGCGGTATGGGCATGCTTCGCCTCCTATGAATTACCCACGTCTAGGAACTTGGGTGAGTAATGTGCGACAAGCCCATAAGGGAAAAAACGCTATTCGCCTGACGCCCGAACGCATTGCGGCACTGAATGCCTTGGGGTTTGTGTGGGACATGCGCAAAAAATAAAAAAGGGCGGCCTTGTGCCGCCCTTTTTTTTGTGTGGAGGTTAGAAACAGCTGGCGCCGCTGCTGTAGCAGATGCTGGCCGAGAAGGGAGGATCATCGCGCCCCGTAATGTTGGAATGGTAGAACAGGGTGCGGCCCCATGGGTCCTTCGCGTAGGCAATGGGCAGGCCAATGTCTTTCATCAGTTGTTGCATGTCGTTCAGGTTGCCAGCGGCGTAGGTGGTGGCTTCGCCATTGCCTTTCACGGTGGTGTAGTACATGACGGCTTCCGAGGTATCGGCATCGGCGCGGGGGTAGTAGTTAAATTGCGTGTAGTTTTTGCTTTCTTCATCTTCGCACCATGTGGGCGGGGTGGTGCCGCTGCAGGCGGAGTTGGCCTCCAGATAATTGGCCGATTCAGCGGTGGTGAGTTTATCGAGAATCAGCTGGGCGCGGGCGCGGTATTCTTCAATGCGCTTCAGCTCCACATCGCGGCTGGAGTATTTGGTGCCAATGTCATCGTTGCCGGTTTGCCATGCGGCAAATTCTTCACCGCTGGTGATGGGCGCGGTGTCCACCACGCCATCTTTGCCGCCGCTGTAAACAACGGCGTATTTCATGGCCACGTCGGTTTGTTCAATTTTAATGTTTTCAGTCACTTGGGCATATTGCCATGGGTTGCCCCAGGCATCGGTGCGGAAGGTGTTGTCTTCCACAATGCCGCTTTGAAAGAGCATATCAATATTATCGGGTAATTCGGTAATGCCTTGGGTGCGGTAGTAGGTGTTCAGGCCTTCGCGCAGGGCTACCAAGGCTTGCTCGGAGGCGTCTACTTTTTGGCGGTCGAGCCGCGACATAAGCGTGATGCCACCCGTGGCTGCCAATACACTGGCCACAATGAGGGCGATACGGGCATCCATACCAAACATAGCGCCGTGTTGGTTGCGGAGCTGGCGAGTGAGGGTGGCGAAGCGGTGGAACAACATATTACTCTTCTTTCAAATTCAGTTTGATGGTGCGAGTGTACTGCCACGGCGTGGTAAACTCAAGTGTTGCTTCATCATCATTCAGGTGGCTGTAGCTGAAGGGGCCACCCCACACGTCGGTGGCGTTCAGCACTTTGGCCAGTTCGTCGTATTGGTCTTCGGTGGGCATTTTCAGGTGGGCAGCGTAGAAATCGAAAATAAGGCCTGCCATATCGTTCAGGCGTTGTTCGCTATCCAGCATTTGTTTTTGGCGAATGGCATTGGTATCGACCACCACAATGGGCAAGCTATTTTGTCCTGTGTCCATATTGGCCAAATCGTCGGCATTGGCGTTGCGGTTAATGGCCGAGCGGGTGAGGGGGTCGTCTGTCGCCACAATGGCCACTTTTTGGTTTTCCAAATCGAATGAGACCGTGCTATCGCGCGTGGTGACGCCAAATTCTTCTTTGCCCAAGGTTTTGCCTTGGGTGAGGGTGGTGTGTTGACGCAGGCGGGCGTGGTCGAAGTCTTGCGAGAAGGTGCGGCCTGTTTCGCTACGGATAGAGAGCTCCACCGCTTTGGCCATATCTTGCGCCTCCAAGCGAATGCGTTCGGCGCGGCGTTCTTCCATGCGGGCCAAATCGCGCTTGGCCCATTGCATGGCCAGCACCGAAAAAACGCTGACAGCCATCATCAGCCCAAACATAAACGGCGAAAACATGCCGGTTTGGTTGGCAATAGGTTTAATAGAGTTTGAGGTTGACATCGTACTCTTTCCCCAAAACTTCGTAGGTAATGCTGCGGCTGGCAATGCGTTTCACCAGTACTTTGAGGGGGTGCTTGGTGACAAACATATCGGGGGAGGTTTGGCGTTTGTTGGTAAAGTCGGTCAGCACGTTATCGCGCAGTTTGGCATAGGCGGCATAGCTTTCGGCGTTCATGCTGGCGGCATCGGGCATGGTTTGGTTGATGGCGAACGTCACTTCTTCCAACGAGGGCATGGTGCGCACTTGCAGCAACAGGTGTTCGCCTTCCTTATACTTTTTGTTGTTGAGCATGGCGTATTTAAGGGGCGAGGTAGAGATGGTGCTGACTTGAATGCGTTGCACTTCTGCCGCCACGTTCACTTCTTCGTAATGCGGTTTGGCCTTTTTAATAGCGGTATCGAGCGCGTCTTGCAGTTGGGCTTTAAACTCCTCAAGGTCAAGGTCAGCCACAGCTTCAACTTTGGGGAGTTCGTTGGCGGGGGTTGGCTCTTCTTCGGGTTGATCTTCGGCTGTGGCATCGTAGCCCAACAGGGGTTCGGTGCTGCTGATGATGAGCTTGGGCATAAAGGTGTCTATGCGCTTCACTTGCAGCAAATCGCGCCATGTGGGCAATTCTCCGCCCACATCTTCACCGTTTTCTTTTTTGCGTTGGCGTTCTTTCAGCACGTCGTCGCGCACAAAGTCAAAGTCGGGTTGGCCAGTAAAGGTTTTAGGCCATTCCATGCGGCTGCTGGCGGCACTGCTGCGGGCTGTGCTGGCCTGTGTGGTGGGAGTTGTAGGGCTGGCCGTTTGGGCATAGGCGCTACTGGCCGCGGTGGCGGCCAAGAGCAGCAGAAAAGCGTTAGAGCAAATTCGCGTCATACACATAGAGGTATCCTTCGATTTGCACCATTTTGAGCTGCGCCGGCGTGCCCTTAGGCGTGGCCACGCAGCCAAAACAATATTGGTAAGGGGTAAAACCCGGTAAGGTGGCCATTTTTTTCAGCACGCCCACACTGGTGGCAAAGTCGGCTGGGCCAGTGACGCGGAAGGTGTGGCGGAACAATGCCCTGTTGCTGCCCGCATAGCGGGGTTGGCCCACAAAGCGGAACTCGAGCCCTGGCGCGCCAATATCCAACATACGCTCCAGCGTAAACTTTTGGTCGTCACCCATCAGCATGGAGGTTTTTCGGATATTTTGGACGCGGTTTTGCAGCTCTTGCGCTTCGCGCAGTTGGTTTTCCACATCATCGAGGCCGCGTTGTTTGGCATCCAGCAGCTTCACATTTTCAAAGTAATTGTAGCCGCCAATAATCAGGGTAAACACAATAATGGCAAGGCCAAGGGTAAAACGCATCATTGGGCACCGCCTTCTGCCGCGGGGGGTGTGGCTGTGGCGGGGGTGGCAGTTACTTTAGGCTTGGCGGTTTTGAGGGTTTTGACATCCTCTTGCTCTAGCTGGGTGAGGGTGCTTTGAAACTCTTTGTTGAGGGTGGCCAGTTGTAACAAGCCTTCCAGCTTAAAGGTGTTGCCCGGCGGTTTGCGAATGGCAGCCAAGGTGATGCTGTTGAGCATAATATCCTTCGCCACGGGTTCTTCTTGCAGCCAGCCTTTGTAGGCGTTCTTTTTGGCTTCGATGGTGGCCACCATCACATTGCTGGGTTCTTGCGGCGTGGGGTTTTCAATTTCAAAGTTTTCAAATTTCATGGTGGCTTTTTCAATGGCGCGGCCTATATCGGCCACCAACCATGGGTAAAGGTTGCGGTATTGCATAAACTTTTCTTGTTCGGTCATGTAGCGGCCTAATTCCACAAACTTACCTTCGCGCGGAATTTTTTGTTGGGTGATGCGCGTGGTTTCGGTGATGAGTTCCATATTGCGGCTTTGTAAAAACAAACCGCCCCACGTGAGCAAG
>JBAQUW010000130.1:0-8188 GCA_049297755.1 Alphaproteobacteria bacterium | reverse complement strand
GGATACAACCGTAGCTGTTATAGGTTGTCATCATATGCTCATGGCCAAGGTTTTGGCTGATTGCTTTTGCCTCTAGCTGCCCACCGTGCTCCATTGCCCACACAGCAAGCATATGGCGGCAAGTGTGGGGGTGAAAGTAGGGTAAGCCCACCCGTGCAAACGCTGTTTTAAAGATGTGCCGCACTGCGCTGGCATTTTGCCATGGTTCAGCGCCCACTCCTTGCACCTCAAAAGCAAGGTTATCTGGGTTTTGGGCAACACGAGTGCTGGGAAACAATGGGGCATTATCGGGCAACTTCAGTGCATTTTTAGCGTATTCCAGCCATTCCAACACAATCACCTCTAGCATTGGGTCAATAGGTACAAAAGCCGTGGTCATGCTTTTTCTAAACTTGGTTTTTACATGTTTAGGGTCTTGCCATATGGTGCGGGTGGGTATGTCTACATCCTTCAGGCGTAAACTAATCAACGCGCCATCGCGTACCCCTGTTATAGCCACAAAAGCCAGCAATGCCCTATCTCGCTTCTCAATATCGGTATCATGCGGCATTGCAGCCACAGTTTGTACAATCTGGATAACGGTGGGGGTAATGCGAGGTTTAGTGGCACGGGCAGCACGTTGGTCGTTATTGGAAAGATGTAAAAACTCAATCGCCCGACCATTCATATGACGCTTTGTGGCAGGGTGTATGTTGAGCCAACTTAAAAATTCCCGCACATTGTTCAGGGTAGATTTAATCGTAGATAAACTATGTGGTTCACCCTTAGAGTTGGTTTGTTTGGTGAGACAGTTCTTAAAACCCTTGGCTTGTTCGGTACTAAAGGCGGTAAAGGGTTGTCTCCCTGTAAAGTTCTCAAACTGGTTAATCGCTTTCCATACCGCATCTACTGTGCGTGCCTCGCGGTGCCGCCCATGCAATAGCGCCTCTTCATATTCCTTTTTCAGCTTCTCGTTTAAGGGATTAAATTGAGGCATAGTTGCTCTCCTTTCTCAACTGAAGGTTTATGCTGGGAGTGCTGCACCCCATTATGTTGCTCTAGGCTAGGTGTCATGCACACATACAACGGGTGGGTTTCTCCCCATTCTTGAGGCTTCACAATCTTATTCATGCGAGTGCCGCAAAATATGCACCGCCCCAACAAGCGTATAAACGCGTTTTTGGTAGGTTTGGTAGTGAGTGTGCCAGTAGCCATACTACGGGGCTGTTTACATTTCATACAAAACACCTCGTTTGGCTGGCATGGCTTTTTACGCTTGGCTTGGCGGGTAGCTAGAAATTCATGCACAGTAGCACTGTAAATCAGGTAAGGGCGCGTATGAGGAATAGGCTTTAAGCCTTCTTTTATCCAACTCAACACAGTATGACTGCATACACCCAACACCTCGGCTACTTGTTGCGTGGTATAGCTATAATCCTGCTTAATAAGTCCAAGTGGATATACAGTGCGTTTGCCTGCCATATGCTTCCCCCTCTAAACAGGGTTAAACACTTTTGGCTAACAACGCCCGAATATCCTCTACGCGCCATGCAGTGGTGCGCGGTCCAAGTTTTACGGGTTTAGGATATTCACCAGTTTTGACTTTAGCCCACCACGTACTTTTCCCTACAGGGAATACTTTTAGAATGGTTGGCAGGCGAACATAGCCTGTATCGGGTAGAGTATAAGTATTCATCTTACTAGCTTTCATTTAGTTTTAAGGCAACTTTTGTAGTGCCATACCAACTAATTAAGCCTTAAGATAAAAAAATTCTAATCATTACGAGTCATAAACTCTTTTAAAAAAGTCGGATATTCCTGTCGGTTAATTTTCCGACTTTAGCTTTATGAACGGAGAAACCCTTTCTAAAACGGCTGTGCGCTTTGGTGCTATGCCCCACTTGTTCACAGACCATTCCTGCATAAGAGCAATCAGTGACTCTTGTTTATCGGGGACTTCTTTTCTTATAATTAACCTAAATAATTCAACATCAAAGGCGTGCCAGTCTATGCTAGGTGGTCTGCCACGTTTTGTCGTTCCAGTTTCAACTTCAAATTTAGAAGCAGTTTCATCAATCGCAAAAAATCCTCCCATACTTTTTACGGTAGTTTCTCCTATAGCAGGCAAAGGGAAACAAGAAAAAACACTTTCTGAAAAACAATATATTTCAGCAAACCAACCACTAGGGCTTTTGGCGGTACAAGATTGCCAATCAATTCCATCAAGACGCCAAAATGATGCTGGGATAATAACCTTACCATGTTCAAAACTACGCCGCCTTGGGTTACCATAATCTTCTATAGTTTTTTGCCGTGCCAAAAGATAATTATCTAGGTCGCCATCTTGCATTGCTTCCAATTCTAAATCTCTTTCTGCATGAGAGACTAGGCCATTATACTGCTGTGGCTCTACCTCCTCCCAAATCTCATCAAAAATATTTTCATTATCTGAAGACCAAGAGCTGGCTTCTACTCCGCTTTTCATTTGACGAATAAGCCTACCTTTAGCAATAAGACGCCCTTCTTTCAGTGCAAGAAAAACTTTAGATTTTGTAGTTTCCACTAAATCGTCATACTTTTCTTGCCATGCGGCTTGTTTTTGTTGGTATACCTGATATTCTCTCGCTGCAAATTCAATAAATGACGGATTTATACCTCCTAACTTCTCCAGAATATCTGGTGAAAGAACCTCAGGGCTTTCTGGTTCTGGTGGCAATAATTCTCCATAACGATGCCCATCTTCCCTTTGTAATTCATAAGGAAAAGTGGCACGACTATCCTCAAAAATATCATCAGCTAACTGATAATCATTACCTAAAGGTAGGGCATTAAAAGCAGCATAATCAAACACTTCTGATAAAGTGAAAATGTCGTGTATCTGTTGTGGAACAAGAATAAGCATCTTTTACCCTACTTTAAACTTTGCCTGAATAACTACTGTACCGCCCACCCGTAACGCATCCAAATAATCCGCCCACCAATTCATCATAACTACCCGTTCATCCCAATATTCAGCATGGTTATAGGCCGCCCGCGTTGCGTTAGGTTCTTTGTGAGCAAGCTGCCGTTCAATCACATCAGGCTTAAATTTACCCGCCTCATTCAATGTGGTAGATGCCAGCGCTCTAAAGCCATGCCCGACCAGCTTACCTTTATAACCCATCTTATCAATGAGATTGTTTATTGTGTTTTCACACATCATCGGGTTTTTCTGCCTATTTTGGCTCGGTAACAGCAACCCAAATGGGTTATCTCCTGCTATTGCCTTAATTTGCTTTAATACGCTTATGCTTGCCGCAGAGAGAGGTACATGGTGCTCCACCCGCATCTTCATATTGGCAGCGGGCAGAACCCACAGGGCGCGGTCAAGGTGAATATCCTCCCATTTGGCCTTACGCATTTCTCCCGTTCGCACAAAAGTGAGCATCAGCAACTGGAGTGCCAAGCGGTTTAACTCACTCGTTTTTACATCAGCCAAGGCTTGCAAAAAAGAAGGCAATTCGCGTGCGTGCAACGTGGGGTAGTGCTTTGCCCTATGGGGCTTGAAGGCTCCACGCAAATGGGCAGCAGGATTTATTTCGCACCGCCCAGTCACAATTCCATACCTAAAAATCGCAGCGCACGTTTGTACCACGCGCCGTAATATCTCGGTATCATCTCGTTTTTCAATCTTTTGCAGTACTGTCAATAAGTCAAAGGGCTTAATTTCTTCAATCGGACGTTTCCCAAGGTCAGCAAAAACGTGCTTTTCTAGCCGCCTTAGTATTTTTGCGCCATGTTCTGCACTCCATGTATGCAAATTTTTGGCGTGCCATTCCTCTGCCACCGCCTTAAAGGTATTCACTGCCATTAAGGCGGCTTGCTGTTTGGCCTGCTGTTTACTGACACTAGGGTCTGTCCCCTTTTCCACCAATTTACGCGCATCGCGCCGCCGCTCACGGGCAGTGGCAAGGCTTACCTCGGGGTAAGTGCCAAACGAGCACATCTTTTCTTTGCCATTAATATAGTACCGAAACCGCCACCATTTGCTGCCATTAGGGTTTATCTGCAAAAATAAGCCATCACCATCCCCCAAGCGGTAGGTTTTGGCTCGTGGTTTGGCGTGGGTAATCTGTTGCGCGGTTATCAGCATCTTGTTTTTACCTTCCCAATGTTACCCATAAAGTTACCCATACGTTACCCAGCTTTAGGCATATGAAGCTGGATGACACAAGACATCTCTATGGCCTATTTGCCTTAATTTACTTGGGTTTTTGGGATTTGTAAAGATGATATAAGACACAAAAATGGTGCCCAGAAGAGGACTCGAACCTCCACTCCCTTGCAGGAACCAGCACCTGAAGCTGGCGCGTCTACCAATTCCGCCATCTGGGCACGGGTTGGGAATGGGCGATGTATAGGGCAAAGGCGCGTTGTCGTCAATGGCATTTTTGTGGGCAGGGTGGCTTGCTGAAGGGTTGGCTTCCTCGTATGCTGCCCGCATGATGTTTCGGGTATGCGGTTTGTTGTTGGTTTTGGCCGTGGGTACAGCCCATGCCGTGCCTGTAAAAGCACGGCATATCAAGCAGTTGCGGGCGTTAGAAGCGTCGCTGCTGGTGGCACAAGCCCAGTTGGCCAGCCTCACCACGCAGGTGAACGCGATTGAGGCCGATGTGGCCAATACTCGCGAAAGTTTGATGGGTGATGTGAACCAATTTCATGTGGTGGCGCGTGATATGGCACGGTTGGCGCGGGTGCCGGCTGAATCGCACATGCTGGCCAACCTTGAAAGCAACACGCCGCCGCGCACGGGGTTGCTGCGCCAAGCCCGCGCTGGGCTGGTGGCTCATGTGGAAGAACAGCAAGACACACTCAATGGCTTATTGCTGCAACAGGCAGAGTTACGCCAGCTGCAAACAGCCCAACTGGCAGCGGCAGAAGTGCTGACGCAACAGAAAAACAAATTGGCTGGGGTGCGCAACCAAGCCTTAACCCAATTGATGGGCGACCCTAACCAACTGGCGGCGCGGCTACAGGCGTTTTTGCCCCAAGGGATAGAGACTATGTCGGATAGCGGGGCCGTGACGCGCCTTACGCCCGTGGTGGGCGAGGTGCCGGTGAAAGGTTTTGTGGTGCCGCAAGCGGGCGTGGCGGCGGGGCTCACCTTTATGGCGGCGCCTGCGGCCGATGTGCGGGCCATCACGGCGGGTACGGTGGCCTTTAGCGGCCCCTTTCGGGAATTTGGGAATTTATTGATTGTGGCAGTGGGCACAGAAACCCACCATGTGTATGGCGGCCTAGGGCACATGGCCGTGCAGGTAGGAGAGACTGTGAGTGCCCAACAAGTGCTTGGTACATTACCCAACCAGCCAGAGCCGCAGTTGTATGTGGAAATTCGGCATGCGGGCAAGCCCCAGCGCTTGCCGATGGAAAGTTTTACCGCGCGGGTTAAATAATTTACCCGCCCCCGTTGCGTTATGCTGCAATTTGACGCACAATGGCTCTCAATCCAAGCAATAACAAGATAGTGAATTCCATGCAAAAAGCCATTTTTTCTGCCGCGTTAATGTTGGCCTCCGCCACTGTGTTCAGCCCATTGGTACATGCCGCAAACGAAGATGTGTATGAAAAATTGGACATTTTTGCCAACGTGCTGGAAAAAATCCGTACATCTTATGTGGAAGAAGTGACGGAAACCGAAGTGATTGAAAACGCCATCAACGGCATGCTCACGGCGCTAGACCCCCACAGCAGCTACATGAATCGTAAAGATTTTGAAGGCCTGCAAGAGCAAACCCGTGGCGAATTTGGCGGCTTGGGCATTGAAGTGACCATGGAAAAAGGCTTGGTAAAAGTGGTGGCCCCCATTGAAGACACCCCCGCCGATGCCGCTGGTATTGAAGCGGGCGACTATATTATTCGGCTAGATGAAACTGATGTGCAAGGGCTGACACTCTCTGATGCTGTCGATAAAATGCGCGGCAAACCCGGCACCGATATTGTGCTGAAAGTGTTCCGCGAATCGTCGCAAAAAACTTTGGATATTACCATTACCCGTGCGGTGATTGAAATTAAGCCCGTGAAATCGCGCTTAGAAGCTGGCGGCATTGGTTACTTACGCATTACTTCTTTTAACGAAAACACCGACAGCAGCATGAAAACCCATTTGGAACAAATGGAAACCGAAAACAAAGGCCCTTTAAATGGCTTGGTGTTGGACTTGCGTAACAACCCAGGTGGTCTGCTCACCCAATCTGTTGCCGTGGCCGATGCGTTTTTGGAAAGCGGCGAAATTGTCTCTACCCGTGGCCGTGCCGAAGGGCAAGACAGCCGCTATACGGCCCGTGCTGGCGATGTGTTGAACGGCAAACCCATTGTGGTGCTGATTAACGGCGGCTCAGCCAGTGCGTCGGAAATTGTGGCGGGTGCGTTGAAAGACCACAAACGCGGCATTATTCTGGGCACAAAATCGTTCGGCAAAGGCAGCGTGCAAACCATTATGCACTTGCCGGGTGGGGCAGGTATGCGCCTGACCACGGCGTTGTACTACACCCCCTCAGGCGTGAGCATTCAGGCCAAAGGTATTGAGCCAGACATTGAAGTGAAGCCCCTCAAAAATGTGGAAGAAGCAGACAATGTAGACATGCCCACCGAGGCGAGCTTGAAAGGCCACATTGAAGTCACCTCGGCCACCGATAAAGCCGATAAAAAGGACAGCACTGAAGATAAACGCAAAGCTGGCCAAGCTGCCAAAAACGACAAAGACTTCCAACTGCAGCGCGCGCTTGATGTGGTGCGGGCCTTGGGAATTTGGAAGAAGTAAATCCCCCTTCAACAGCAAACGCCGCCCATTGGGCGGCGTTTGTTTATTCTGGGGGTGCCCACACATGCATGTGGTTGTCTTTGCCTAGGTAAATGTAAGTGCCCCCAATATCCCACACCAAACGCTCTTGGTACAAAGCGTTGGGAATTAACCGCCAGTACAAATAGTCGCCAAACAAAGTCTGCAACACTTGGGTGAACAGCAGGCGGTTGTGGGTAATGCGCGGGTCTTCTACGCCCTTGGGCAGTTTGCCCTGCGGTGCAGGCGGGTAAGGGGGGTAAGTGGCCAATTTGGCATTGGCCTCATTTAGCTTGGTCTGTAATTTCGGGCAAATGTTCATGGCATTCTCCATGGGTAAACGTATTCAAGTGCCGCCCTATAACACAACTTTCCCTGTGCAGGCAAGGCTGGCATTGCCTCAGTGCTTGTGATACACACCCCACATGCTCCTTCAAGCCACCAACCTTTCGCGCACATTGGCGGGCCGCACGTTGTTTGAAGACGTGAGCCTGACCGTACAACCGCGCGATAAAATCGGCCTCATCGGCCCCAATGGTGCTGGCAAAAGCACGTTTTTGCGTATTTTGGCTGGTATATTGGAACCCGATGCGGGCGAAGTCACTACCGCCAAATTCTGCAACGTGGCCTACTTGGCGCAGGTAGAAAATTTTACCGATACCGACACGTTGGAAGACACCATCATCAAAAGCCTGAGTGATGTGGCGATTGAACCCCACACCCGCGCCTCTCGTGCTGCTATTCAATTGGCTAAATTGGGGTTTGGTAATCCTGAGGCCACCGTGGGTAGTCTCTCTGGCGGCTGGCGCAAACGCTTGGCTATTGCCGCCCAACTGGCGCGCGAGCCCGATATTTTATTGCTGGACGAACCCACCAACCATTTGGATTTGGAAGGTATTGAATGGCTGGAAAACCTGCTGAAAACCGCCCGCTTTGCCTTCATCGTCATCAGCCACGACCGTACGTTTTTAGAAAATGCCGTGAGCAGTATTGTGGAAATCAATACCTGTTTCCCCAACTGTACCTTCCGCGCCGAGGGCACTTACAGCACTTTTTTGCAGCAGCGCGAAACGTTTTTGAAAGGCCAACTGGCGCAGTTTGAAAGCACCGCCAACAAAGCGCGGCGCGAGCAAGAATGGCTGCGCCAAGGCATTAAAGCCCGTGGTGTGCGCCAACAAGCGCGGGTGACCAATGCCGATGATTTGTTTGAAGAACTCCATGCCCTGAAAGCCCGCGTGGTGGCCCCCAAACGGCTCAAGTTGGAATTCCAAGACACCGAGCGCAAAACCAAACGCCTGATTGTGGCCCACAACGTGTTTAAAAGTTATGGCGATAAACATATTCTCAAAGCCTTTAATTTTACCCTCACACCAGGCACCCGCTTGGGGC
>JBAQUW010000129.1:0-1742 GCA_049297755.1 Alphaproteobacteria bacterium | reverse complement strand
GTGTACGCCTGCGGCGGCCTTCCCATTGCCCTGCCCCTGCAAACCGAAGGGCACGATGCCTACCTCAATTTGGTCCACGGCGTGGTCATCCCCGGCGGGGATTACCCCAGCCCCGCGTGGTGGTACGGTAAAGACGATTCTACCGAACCCCACCCCCGCGCCACCGCCGATATAGCCATGATACGCCGCGTGTTAGCCCGCAACATGCCCCTGTTAGGCATTTGCGCGGGCATGCAAACCTTGGCCGTAGCCACAGGCGGGCATTTGCATTGGAATATCAAACAAGCCCTAAGCGTGAGCGGCCACCGCGAAACCCCACTGGAGCAAACAGCACACGACCTCAACATCCAACCAAATACCAAATTAGCAGCTTTATGCCCCATCACCACCGTACACATTAACAGTCACCACAACGAAGGTGTGGCCAGCGTGGGCCCGGGTGTAATCATCAGCGGTAGGGCGTCCGATGGCGTGATTGAAGCTATTGAAATAGCTGACCACCCGTTTGCAATTGGAGTGGAGTGGCACCCAGAGATGTTGCTAGATAATAAAATAGATAAATCTTTGTTTGAGGGCTTAGTTGCAGCAACTAAACGATAATTCTGTTACACAATAACAACCTCATCCCCTTCATGAAGTTGGTCAAAAATTTGAATAATATCTATGTTTTTCATACAAATACATCCGTGAGAGTTTGGCTGCCCAATTTTATCTTCACGGCTTGTGCCATGAATATAAATATATCGTTCATACGTGCTCTGATTCTGGGGCTCTGTGCCTTCCAACCACAAAATACGTGTCAAAATTAAATTTTCCCGCAATAACGAAGGTGGGTTGGTTCCATCGCTTGACCAGACTTCTCCTGTTGGAATGCGGGAATCAAACACCGTGCCTATAGGCTCATCTTTCCCAATTTTGGCAGCAATTTTATGAATGCCTGTTGGTGTTTTGTTACTATCAATTTCACACCCCAAGCCTTTGGCAGACGTTGAGATATCGTATATATTTTTGAGGTTGCGACCGAAAAACAAGATTGCTTTTTGAACTGATGTAACAACAATAAGTCGTCGTTTTTCCATGTGGGTAGGCTAATATCCATTATAAAACATGTCAATAAGAAGACATATTTTGACAAACTCCCTAAACTACCCCATACCAACCCCATGACAACCGAACGTATCGCCAAATTCCTGTCCGCCGCTGGGGTATGCAGCCGCCGCGAAGCCGAACGCTGGATCGAGCAAGGCCGTGTGTCCGTCAACAACGAAGTCCTCACCACCCCCGCCACTCTGGTGGGTGATGATGACTTGGTGGTGGCCGATGGCCAGCTGGTGGAACGCCAAAAGCGCACCCGCCTGTTCGTGTTCCATAAACCCACGGGCGTCATTGTCACCCGCAACGACCCCGAAGGCCGCAAAACGCTTGAGGACTCCCTCCCCCCCGGCATGCCACGGGTTATTCCCGTCGGCCGGTTGGATATCAACAGCGAAGGCCTGCTGCTGCTCACCACCAACGGCGAACTGGCCCAATGGCTGATGCGCCCCGCCAAAGGCAAGCAAAGCGCAGGCTGGGAACGCCACTACAAAGTGCGCGTGTATGGCGAACTCGCCCCCTGGCAACTGGCTAAAATCCGCAAGGGGATGGATATTGAAGGCGTGCACTACGCCGGCGCCAAAATCACCCACACCGGCGGCAGCGGCCGCAACGTGTGGTACGATGTGGTGCTCACCGAAGGTAAAAAC
>JBAQUW010000128.1:0-1762 GCA_049297755.1 Alphaproteobacteria bacterium | reverse complement strand
GGGTTAACCAGCCACCGCTTTGAAGCCAGCGCTTGGCGCCGCCATACATTTGATTTTTTGCAGAAACCAGAGTAGGTTAGCGCCAATGCTCACCCACCCACACGGTGGGGGGCAGTGTTTTGTAGATTTTTTTCCACCATTGGCCTTGTTTCACTGGCCATTCGCCGCGCAGGGCTTCGTCAGGGTCGGGCTTGCCGTGGAAGATGACAATGCGGGCGTCGGCCGGCAGCTTGGGCGCTTGCCACCAGCGAAAGGGTAGGGGGGGCAATAGCTCTTCCTTAAAACTACGGCACCAGGCTTTGGGCCAAAAGGTTTGTTGGCTGATGGTGCGGGAAATGTAGCGTTGCTCGATTTTATGGGCGGCATAGGTGCCGGCAATATCGGCCTCGAAGTTACTGAGAATATAAGGATGCGCGCCAATATCAAAGCGGAACACGCTGGTGTTGGCGGTGTTTTTGCCCAGCTCCGTCCAGTTTTCTATCGCCACAAAGGTTTGGGTGGGTTCAAAGGTGAAGAAGTCGTCGAGGTTGCCGGTAATCACCACATCTACATCAATAAACAGCGCTTGGCCGACTAAATCGTACAACGGGTTGGCCCATACCAGCAGCTTCAGCCACGGCTTGTTTTTCAGGTGGGCGGGCAATTTCTCGTTCAAGGGCGCAATGGGTTTGCATTCAATGCCGTTCATGAGGCCAGTGGGGTCGTCAGTAATACACACAAAGCGGTAGGGTGGCGTGAGGTTACGTTGCACCATGCTGTACAGGCGGTTCACGTATTCGGGGCCATAGCGCGTGCCCCACTTCATGCAGATGATGTTTTTGGTGATGGTCATACGCCGAATATAACGGAAATTCTGTTTTTAGGCATAAAAAAGAGGCCGCATGGCGGCCTCAGGTTGCAATTAAGCGCCGCCTTCCTCGGCATAACCGGGGTAGGGGCCGTAGGGGGTGCGTTGCCATGCGTCAATAATAGGCTGAGGCACGGGCGTACTGTCGGCAAAAAAAGTTCCACCTGGTGGTACTTTGGCAAGGCGTTGCGTGGGCTGGGGGCTGGAGCTTTCCAGTTTTTTTCCCGTATCGGCACAAACGTTTGTGCACGAGCATGTGGCTTTACATGTTGTCATGCGCGTTCCTTTCAGAACAAAAGGTTAAAGATGCGGCTAAAAGCCATGGGTGGTATATGCCAATTGTATCAGAGCGTCAACTGAGTTAGCTCCGCTGTTCCTTGAGCTTCTCAACTTCCAAATTCATTTGTTGCCAGCGGGCTTGCAGACGGCCTTGAGCGGGCAGGTGGGGCTTGGCCAGCAGCAGGTGTTCGCGGGCTTCTTCCACCTCGCCGCGCAGCAGGGCATATTCGGTCAGGTCAAGCTGGCTTTCGGCCAGTTTATTCAGTTTGCCATAGTTTAAACCTAGGGCATAAAACACGGCGGGCCAGTAATCGAGCGGGCCACGAATCAGCTCCAACTGTTGCACGGCCTCGGCATATTTTTCTTGCGCTTGCAGGGCGCTGGCCAAGTGGTAGCGCACAATGGGCATGTTGGGGTTCAGTTGCAGGGCGTGGGCAAAACGTTGTTCGGCCACCGCCACTTGGCCGCTATCCAATGCCAAGTGGCCGCTCAGTTCTTGCAAGTAGGGGTCGGTGGGGTATTGGGTGAGCAGGGGGGCTAGGCGTTGCTCGGCCTGCGGCAGTTTGCCTTGGTACACATAGGCCATGGTTTGGGCCATGCGGTCGGGCAAGGCATCGCCCATATAGCGCCGCAAGG
>JBAQUW010000127.1:0-4846 GCA_049297755.1 Alphaproteobacteria bacterium | reverse complement strand
CAACACCCCCCTTTTACGCTTGACACAGGGGGGAGGCCACACCGCAAAAGCTAACTAACACTTGGTTTTTTAAAGGTTTTTAGCGCTGCCTGAATATCCTGCACAAACAAGCTAGGCACACCCGTGTGGGTGACAATGAGCCCCCCTTGGGTGCGCGATACGGCCAAGTAGAACAAGCGCCGCTCGTGCTCCATATCGGTCCCCAAAATTTTTCCAGCCCGGGGCGGCCACACGGCATCGTTCGCAAAAGGCAGTATAACTTGTTGAAATTGCATGTTTCTTACCTCGCGCACCGGCGCCACCACAATGGGGCTGGCCATATCGGGCAGGGTTTCTTGTTGCAGGGTTTGCAGCTTTTCCACCAAGGGGCCATCCACATGTAACAACATATCTAAAGCCAACAAAATCAATGGTTTATCTTCTTTTTTGGCATGAGTGAGCACGTCAAAAACAAGGGCTTTAAAAGCCTCACGCGGGGTGGTTTTACGGTCACGCAGCAAACTCCACATCCCCAACAATTGGCGGCGAACCGCCATAAATGCGCCAATTTCGCCCTTCAAATTGGCGGGGATTGGCGCCTCTTCCGCCAACCAGCCCGTGGCCTGAACACCCGCCTGCGCCAGCTGGGCTAGCACCTCTGCCCCCACCCCAAACGCGCTTAACACATTGAATAATTGAGACTCTTTAGCCTGATTCAGCAGCACATAAAGAATATCCAACACCACATGGGCGGCAGGGTTTTCCCACACCAAACGGGCCCAATTGGCGGTGCGAATTCCGCGCAAATTCAGCAAGTGCGCCAGCTCGTTGGCCTGCTGGTCATCGCGCACAATCAGCCCCACCTGCACCCGCCCTTGGCGCTTGTTAAGTGTCTGAATATGCTGAAGAATTACGTTGATTTCTCCCGCCCTATCGTCGCACCCAAACACCTGCAAATGCCCCTTGAATGCCGCCGCTTCGGGTGCCGATTTTTCCGTTTTGGCCACCCTCTCACGCAACAAGCGCGGCAACTTTGAAAGAGCAGGCAAAAGTTCAGGCGGTGTGCGGTAGTTCAAGGTCAGCTCAAACTTAGAAACCCCTTCTAAATCAGCCACTTCGCGCAAGGCCTCTGCCCCCATGGCGCCATCTAACCCAAAGGCCGTCAGGTCATCATTCCCCGCCATCAGCAGCGTCACGCCATGGGCCAAATGCGTTTGTAGCCAACGCTTTTGCAGGGGTGTGGCGTCTTGCATATTGTCCACCACCATGGCCTGCACAGGCGCGGGCTCGGCCTCGCCTTTATCCATCGCCAAAATATGCTTCCGAATCATCGTGTGGCGATCAACCCCACCCGTGGCGTCAATCAGCTCGCGGTACTTCACAAACAAGGGGTAATGACGCTCGGATTCCTGCGGGTTTTTGAGGCGGCTGCGGAAGGTGCGGATGATATGTTCAGCTTCTTCCAACGTGCCTTCAAACTTTTCTTGCACCATGGCTTTTTGAATCAGCGCCCGCACCTCGTGGTTGGGAATAAACTTGACCAAAGTTCCATTTTTTTCAAGGGCTTGGTGCGCCACATCGCGGATAGTTCCAAAAAAAACTTGGCCCGCATATTGCGGAAATTGCTCAGCAAACTGTGCCTTCATCAGCTGGGTAGAGCGCCATGCAAACCCCAAAACGGCCACTTGGTTGGCACCGTATTTTTGCACGGCACGAGCCGTTTTTTCCAGCAACAGTGTAGTTTTACCTGTGCCTGCCGTGCCCACCAACAGGCAAGAGCCAGTATGGCTCAGGGCTTTATGTTGTTCGTCTGAAAACACCAAAGTCATGCCGCGCATGACCTTGTTTTATAATGAAATTTTAAGAGTTTTGAATGCGGTGAACGCGGCGATACATGGCGTACACGCTGCGGATATACCGCTGCGCGTGCTTGCTTGTGCCGCTGTGATAACGTCCGACGCTGTTCCACCAATCGCGCTCCTCACGATGTTTGCTTAAGTAGCTCACAGCGTAACTTGCGTTTTTGGCGGGGTCAAACGCTTCTTCCACACTTTTAAAGTTTTCGCCGTGGAAGTACCAGTTAATTTGCATCAGGCCAATATCCACGTTTTTATAGCCATTTTGAATGAGATTGCGCACATACTTGCCGCCTTCTTCTGCCGAACCAAAACGCTTGGCGTGGCCAAGGGCTGCCAAGGTGATAGTGGTGCCATCGGCCACAGCGGCCAATTCATTTTCCACCCGCACGTTGTTCAAATTTTTCATAGCTTTATCGGCCACGGTCAGCTTAAAGCGGTTAAAGCCCAAGCGGCGCAAGGCATCCATTTTGGCCAAGGCATCGGCAGACTTGGTAAAGCTATAGGCCTTGGTACCGTTCACGTTAATGGTATAGGGCCATGGCAGCAGGCTGCCGTCCATTCCCTGCCCTGTTTCTACCAAACTCATACTATGCAACAGACCACGGGGGATGCCTTTTTCGGCTTCCAACTGGCCAATGGCGCGCCATGCTTGCATGGCTACGGCGTTATTCCCTGCAGTTTCCGCCACCACAGGCTGGGTAGCACAAAGCAACGCCCCTGCCAGTGCTGTTGTATAAATCCATGTGCCTAACGTCTTTTTCATCACAGGCTTATGGGGGCAAGCAATAGCCCCCTGAAAGTTTCCTGACAGGGGGCTATTTTAACTGACACTATGCGTTAGCGCTTAAAAATCAGATACAAAATACCACGGTCATTCGGCTTGCCACGGGGGTTGAGGCGCATGTTTTCCATGGCTGCAAAGCGCAGTTCGCCCCATTCGTCGGTTACGGGCAGGGTTACGGCGGGCAGGTTGACTTCGTTCGGCACATCATATTCATTGCGCACATGCACCACCAAACCTGTCATTTTGGCCGATTGCCACACTTCTGACAAATCGAACACCAAGCCTGCGCCTTGGAACCAACTGGGAATCATGTAGGTTTCGCGCAGCACCCCCGGAATATCTTTATCTTGCGCCATGGCGCGAATCAGCTCTTTTTCGCCAAATTTGCTGGCAATTTTACGCTGCACATCGTCAATTTTTTTACCATCGACAATTTGTAAAAAGGCTTTATAGGGCACATCTGTCGTGGCCACGGCAATGTAGGTGGTGCCGCTTTCGCCTGTCAGGAACATACGTGTGGCCATTTTGGGCAACAAGCTGCGCATGCGGAAAGCGCGGTTTTGGTAGCCTTCCACCACCAGAATATCTACATAATCTTGGTCTTCCACCGTCACGTTGATGATGGGTTCGGGGAACTCGATATGCGAAATATCTTTTTCGGCCAAGCCAATGGTAAGGGTATTGGTGGGGCCGCGCCATACCAAGGTTTCGGCCTGCGCCGTCACTGTCAGCACCACTGCGGCCAAGAGGGCATACACAAACGTTTTCATTATTCATTATCTCCTAATTCGCGGGTCAATAAGCTCAGAACCATAAAGCCAAAGGGATTGGCGCGGCTAACCAGCACTTTGCGCAGCTTGATGCTGAATTCCACTGGGCGGGTTTGCACGACACTGCCGTTGATAATTTGCTGCACACTGCCGCGCACGCTGACTTGGCGCAGATCTTCGCCATTTTCTTGGGTGTTTTCAATTTTAAAGGTACGGCGGTCAGGGATAAACAGTTCGCTGCCGCGCACTTGTTGGGCATTGCTGATTTTTTTGGCGAAGAAGCCATCGGCAAAGCGCAGCATTTCGCTGGTGAAGAACTTTTTAACCTCGGCATATTGGCCGCTGTAGCTTTCATACGTGTAGGTGTACAAGCTTTGGGTCATGAAGTCGACAAAGGCGTTGATAAGCATGTCGCTGCTTTCAGGGCGGTAGATATCGGCGGTGCTACCAGGCACCACATACACGGGCATGGTTTCGCGCATATACGTCAGGTGGCGGCTGATGGTGCTGTTGTTGTTGGCCTGCCACAAAATGACGGCGGTTTGCATGGCGACGATGACCAGCAAAATGCCCGCAATGCGGTGCGATTTATCGAGAAGGGAGCCAGCGCGGGCGATGAAGTCCATAGGGCTATGGTAAACGGTAAATGCTGAACAGTAAACAGGGATGTCAGGAAATTTTGCGGTTTATGGCTGGGGTTGCTGACGGGCGCGTTCGGCGGCTTCGGCGGCGGGTTTAAGGGCGGCGATAAGCTTGTCTAACTCCGCCATACGACGCTCTCCATTTGCAATAATCTCTGGCGCATCAGCAATATGCGCGGCTTCGACCAACTGCGGCAAAGCTTGGTACATATCAGCCATAAATCCCGCCAAAGTTTGGCGCTCTAATACGGCTTCGTAGTAAGCGCGCTCAACGTCGGTGTAGGCGTCGGACATATAAAACTCTCTTCGTGTTGGCGCAATTGGCGCATCGCGGATTGATACAGCAAGGTGGATACATTAAATGCCGCCATAGCAAACCGATAATCGGCGCTATTTGGCGCGCAAATATCAATCCGCGAGCCCCAAGCAAGCATTTGCGTGCGCAAGCGGATAAGCTCTGTATTTTCCACAGGAGGTGTATTGTACTTTTGCATAAGCTAAGGTTAGCCTAGGCGGAGGCAATAGACAAGTTTAAAAAATCAAATCTCAAACCGCTTCACCCACTTGGGCGTGGGAATAAAACCGCCGATGTTGATAAAGCGGTAGAGGGTGCGGAAGGCGGCACCTTCGGGCTTGTTGGCAATTAAACGGTTGACCATATAAACAGCGGCGGCAGAAGAAAAAATGGCGAGAAATGGGGAGCCTGTGAAAAACAACACGAGATAGTATGTCCCCACAGCAGATATACCAAATTCTGGCATTCTGTTTGGTTTATCTATGTTGCGAGGGACAGGGCGTGCCATACTTCTAAAG
>JBAQUW010000126.1:0-2169 GCA_049297755.1 Alphaproteobacteria bacterium | reverse complement strand
ATCCAGGAGTCCGTTGAGATACAGTAATACCAAACAATAAGCGCCCATTGTAAGGCAAATTTTGCAACGCATTATTTTGGCGTTTTGTGTGTATTTTTACCGACTACTGGATTCCCGCCTCCGCGGGAATGACGGAGTTCTCATTGGGGGTTACAATAATAATGGCGGCTGCCCCTTGCGGAAGGGTGCTCACCCATCGACACCCTTGCCACACCCCTAGGGGGAAAGATGGCGGTGGGGGTGTGAAAGGTTTTGGCGGATTTGTGCGGGGAAGGTATCCTGTCAGGAAATGAAAAGAAAAAACTGACAGATGGCTCCGCGCAAAAAAGTTACCCCTGTGGCACGCAAGGCCGTGAAGCCGCTGGCCAAGCCTGTGGCTAAGGCAAAAGTGAAGCCCACAGCCAAAGCTAAGGCCTCGTCTGTGGCCAAGTCTACCCAGCCCACAGCCAGCAAGGCCAATGTAACCAAGGCCAATATAACCAAGGCATTAGCCACACCAGCGCGAGCCATGGCAGCGCCGCTTTCTCCGCCCCCAACCGGTGTGCCGCCTGAGCGCAAGGAAGTGCGGTTGTTTAAAACCATGCCGAGTGCGGCTGAACAAGAGACTTTGAAGGCCGAAGACCAAGGTTATGCCTTGGCCAAGCAAAATGCGGTGAAGTTTTTGCATGGGCGGCGGCAGGCGGTGTTCAACATTGCCCGTGGTTACCGCCTAGACCCTGAAGAATTGCTGCAAGAAGGCTACGAAACCTTGCTGACCTGCCTGCGCGATTTTACCCCGGTGGTGGCGCGGAGAGACGGTGGGATTATGCAAATTGCCTTCACCACCTTTTTTGGCAGCCGCATGGATAGCCGTGCCATGGAACTGCGTAACCGTGACCCCGAATACCAAGCCCGCCAAGCCCATACGGCCGATATGACGGACGATGAACGCGCGCAGTTTAGAGCCAATCCGCCCCTATTGGTGCAGCATTTGGACCAAGAAAATGCGGTGCAGGAAGCCCTGCGGAATGAAGCCAGCAGCGCCCGTGCCGCCAGCAAAGGCAGCCTTGGGCAGAAAATGCTGCGCGATGGGTTTTTTGATAAAAAATTGGCGGAATTGGTAGCCAAAGAGCGCGATGAGAAAAAGCGTGCGGCGCTGATGCAGGTGAAGGTGGGGGGGATATTCAGCTTCCAAGAACTGGCGTACCACTTTGGCGTGACGGATAGCCGTGCCAGCCAGATTTTGAACGAATTGATGGATGCGTTTTATGTGCAGCGCATGATGGAGGGCGACGCGGAAAGTGTGGCCTATGACTTTAAGAAGCTGAAATTTAATGAAAAACGCGTGACGCGGTTGTTGCAAGAGGCGTTGAGCCATGTGGCGGCTGACAGGGCGGCACAGTTGGTGACGTTGTTCAGCCCTGCTTACCCTGCGGTGGCCAGTATTAAATACAAACCCGTGGTGGCCATTGCTGCCCCGCAGGAAAGCGAGGACGGTGAGCCGAGCACCAGCGCAAGCCATGGCCCCGTGCGGTTGCGGCCGTTTAAAGATGTGGTGACGGAGGCGGAGGGGAATCAGTTTCCGCTGTTGGAGATTAGCCATAAGCCGATTGCGGGGTTGACGCCGCTGGCGTTTGATTTCCGCTCGCCCCTCGAGCGCAACGTGATGCCTGAGCACATTGTGGCCATGATGGCGCAAGACCCTGCCAGCTGGCCGGTGTTGGTGAATGAGCAGGGAGAGATTATTGATGGCCAGCGGCGCTTTGCCCAGGCCAAGGCACTTGGCCACAAAACCATGCTGTGCATGGTGCGGCGGGTGACGGATGCAGTCAGCGCCAAAATGCTGCGCGTGGCCGTGAACGCCCGCTTACAAGAGCTGGACAAGCAGGCCATGTATTGGGGCATTGTGGCGCTGGCCGAGGCAGGGTTTTCGCAACAAAAAATTGCCGATGCGCTGGGCACCAGCCGCACGAATGTGATTGTGTATATGAAGGTGAAAGACAAAGCCACACCTGTGTTGCGGCGGTTGTTTGAGGATGGATTTATCCAGATTACCAATGCCAGTTTGTGCGTGGATATGCAGCCGAAGGTGCAGGAGAAGGTGAGTACGTTTATCCGCGCTTATGGCGCGGTGTGGGGCAAAGGCAGCAAGTTTAACGAGCTGATGAGCGCCATTCAAAACAGCAAGCT
>JBAQUW010000125.1:0-2082 GCA_049297755.1 Alphaproteobacteria bacterium | reverse complement strand
GAGTGAAGCGGCGCGTTTAGAATGTGGCTGGCTGTGAGATAAAGGAGAAGAAACATGGATATTGCTTTATTTGTGACGGAGATGATTCCTGCGTTTTTTGCGCTGGTGGTGATGGAGATTATTTTGGGAATCGACAACATGATTTTTGTGGCCGTGATGGCTGGCCGCTTGCCCAAAGAGCAGAAAAAATTGGCCATTCGGGTTGGTTTGGTGCTGGGCATGGTGTTGCGTTTGGCGTTTTTGGGCTTGCTGTTTTGGCTGTCGCATATTCAATCGACGTTATTTAGCGTGCTGGGGCACGACGTGAGCGTGCGCGATTTGATTTTACTGGGTGGCGGTATCTTTTTGATTTACAAGGCCACGCAGGAAATTCACGCACTGGTGGAAGGCGAGAGCGAAACCCCCGCCACCACCAAAGCCGCCGCCAAAGCGGCACTTTATGCCGTGCTCGGGCAAATTATGGTGCTGGATGTGGTGTTTGCGCTGGATAGCATTATTACCGCCGTAGGCATGACCGACCACCTGCCCGTGATGATGGCGGCCGTGGTGGGCAGCGTGATTGTGATGCTGTTTGCCACCCAACCCATTGCCGAGTTTGTGGAAGAGCACCCGACGGTGAAAATGCTGGCACTTTCTCTGCTGATTTTGGTGGGCGTGAGCTTGGTGGCCGATGGTTTCCACTTCCATATTCCTAAAGGATATATTTACTTTGCCGTAGCGTTCTCGCTGGCAGTGGAGAGCCTGAACATTTACCGCCATAAAAAGCATGTGAAAAAAGGGAAAGGCAAAGGTGGCAAGTAACGTTGCACCCTTTAGCCTAACCCCTGCTGCTGTGGCAAGGGTGAAGGCGTTGTTGGCCGAAAAACCCACCATGCTGGGCTTGCGGGTGAAGGTGGCGGTGAAAGGGTGCAGCGGGTTTGTGCACCAGTTGGATTATGCCACCACCATGAACCCCGCCGATGTGCAGGTGGCGCAAGATGGTGTGACGGTGTTTGTAGACCCCGCTGCCCTGCCGATTGTGAGCGGCACGACACTGGACTGGGTGGCGGAAGATTTGCACGCCCGTTTTGTGTTCCATAACCCCAACGCCAAGGGGAGTTGTGGGTGTGGCGAGAGTTTTCATGTGTAGGACTTGACTTTAGTATACAAATAGGTTATGGAGGCCAAGTTACTACGTTATCAAACCTTTTTTGGAGAAGCCCATGCGCTTTCTCATTCTGCACCGCGCCACATGGTTCTTATGTAGCATTCCGCTACAGGAGAACAGTCATGTCGAGGCAATACAACTTCAACAACACCCAGCCCATCAACCCCGTGACGGGCATGGCGCAGGAGTTTGGCCGGTCTGAGTACCAGTATTCGTTCTGGTACGACGACACCCACCATTATGGGCGGCCGCATCGGAACAACAAGCTGATGACCCTGCGCACCTACCGCACGGGCGACTGTGCGCCCAAGTTGCGCAAGTGGAAGCACTGGAACAGTTAGGAGAGACTAATGCGTTTTACTTACCGCTCGCGGGCCACGTGGCATAGTAGCAGCAATTGTGCTGCTTACAGGAGCCACCCATGCCCAAAGTTCGTGACATTGACGCAGAACTGCCCTTCACTCACCCCATCAATCCCGTGACTGGGATGTGGGATGAAGGTAAGCGTTCGCATCGACTGATTGGACCGTTAATCGTTGTTGAAACCCGCCACCATTGGCGTAAGTTTCCCAACGATAAGTTCAAAACGTTGCGCACGCACCGTACGGGGGCCTGTGCCCCCAAGTTGCGCAAGTGGAAACACTGGAACAGTTAGGAGAACCTATGATTTTGCGGAATCGGGGCACTTGGTACATACGCAGCGCTCCTGCTGCGTATAAGCCCAGGAGCCGAACCCCATGCGCAGGAACTACCTTCAACCCGCCAACGAGGACACGCCCACCCATTTGAACAAGATGGAGGTGCGCCCTTATAAGGCTGAGCGCTCGCATCGCAAGATGTGGCGGAACACGCGCCGCTACAAGACCTTTACCTTGCGGACGTTCCGCACCGGTGATTGTCACCGGCAGGCGCGCCCGCGCTGGCTGAAGCAGCGC
>JBAQUW010000124.1:0-6516 GCA_049297755.1 Alphaproteobacteria bacterium | reverse complement strand
GCTTTGGCTTTAATGCCTTCTGGCGTTTCAGGAAAGTCATCGCGCAACTTCACCAACACCGCCCGCATGTGGCTGAGTTGCCCCATTTTTTCAAAAGCTGAAGCCATTTTTAACAAATTACCCGGAGCTTTATTGCCTTTAGGGAAGGCCGTAATGCCATTTTTAAACGCAATCACCGCTTGGTCGGGCTTGCCTTGCACCAACAGCACTTCGCCTAACCAATAGTGGGCATTGTCGGCCAATTTATGGTCGGGGAACTTTTGTAAAAACAGCTCCAAATGCTCTTGCGCTTGGGGGTATTGGGCCGCTGTGAGCAAGCCGTAAGCTTGTTTATACAACTCTTCGGCCGGCAAGGTGTCTTTTGCTTTTTGGGCGGTGGGCTTAGCGTCGGCTGGCACCGTTTCGCCCTGTTCGTTGGTTTCAGTTTTGCTTTGAGGTAGCGGCGTTTTCACCCCGCCTTTTTCCAACTCTTGCAGGCGGAACTCCATGTCCTGCGTCAGCTTGTCCATTTTGGCCGAAAGCTGCTGCACGGCATTGCCTAATTTTTCTACAGCACCATACAAACTGGTACTTTCGCGCTCAATTTCTTGCAAGCGCAGCTCGGTATCGCCACCCGCACCTAAGCCGCTGGCAGGAAACACCTTTTGCTCCACCGCCACCACGCGGCGCTCCAACCGCTCGAGGCGGTTCAATAAACTATAAATATCCGCCCCCGCCTGTTGGGCATAGGTACGCGGCGCCACAGCGCACATCATCAAAACAAACAGCAGCACTGTTGCCAGTACTGCTGTTGTTTGAAGAAGTGGCTGTTTTAGATTAACCAAAACAGTCATTGGGATTCCCCGTGTTTATTCTTCTTTCAACTAAGCTTGTGGCTTACTTGAAGATGATAACACCACGACGGTTCTTTGCCCAAGCATCTTCGTTAGAACCTTCCACTGCTGGACGCTCTTTACCGTAAGATACTGTGGTAAGATTGCTGCCGTTTACGCCCAGGCTGGTCAGGTAGCGTTTCACAGCTACGGCACGACGGTCGCCCAAGGCCAAGTTGTATTCGCGGGTACCGCGCTCGTCGGCATGGCCTTCAACTACAGCAGCGCCAATTTTCTTGGCAGCCATAATGTCAGCAATGTCTTTCAGAGCAGCTTGGCCAGCAGGGGTCAAAGCAGCTGAGTCGTAATCAAAGAATACGCGGTCAGCCTTGCCACCCAAAGCGGCGCGCATGGCTTCGCTGGTGTCGGCAAAGTAGTTGCTGTCCATACCGTTGGCAGAGCCATTAGCATATTTGCTGGCGCTGTTGGCGGCGATATCGAGGTCGGGTGAACCGAGGCAAGAGCAGGCTGCGGTGAGGGCCAGCAGGCTGAGGGAGCTTACCTTGGCAGAGGCGGTGCGAATCATGGGATTCTGTCCTTCGTTTTATTTTACAACATGTTTATCCAAATATCCGTGGCGGATATGGGTGGAACATACCCCCCTAACTATAAGGACGCAAGGGGAAAAATGCATACCACCCCCACTTTTTGCATAATCGTGCAACAGCATGGCACATTTGCAACATTTTGTTACCACAACTCTCAATTTATTGTATCCATTTCAAACCACCACCTAAACTTTTCCCTCTAACCCACGGAGAACTTCCATGGAATCCAAACAACCCACGCTCTACTGCTCGTTCTGCGGCAAAAGCCAGCACGAGGTCAGGCAGATGATTGCTGGGCCTGAAGTGTTTATTTGCGATGAATGTGTGGTGCTGTGCCTAGAAGTTACCCTGCCACACAATTGCATGGCAGCATTAGATGCGATTGCATCGAGCCTCTCTGCAGGCGACGCCATGCTGATTCCACCCCACGAAGACGCACACCTGCTGGCAACCGCGCAAAATATTGCGGCTGTTTTGGGCAGCTACGATCGGGCGCAGGCTGCCGAAGCCCAAACTCTGATTGCTGCTATGGGGGATGCCGTGGCCCGCCTGCCACCCTCCAGCAACAACGGGGCACTTCATAATAAGGCTGGAGCACTGAAAGAAGCCTTGCTGCGGAGCGCCAACGACGTTGACTTTGCCGCCAACGCTCTGCTCATTCGCCGCTTTGTTGCCAGCCTGAACAGCCCCGCCACCGCCTAACAACCAAAGCCCGCCTGTGTTTCCACGGGCGGGCTTTGTGGTTTTAACACACCTTAAACAGCAGCAGCTTTGGCCACTTCAGCGGCAAAGTCTTCCTGTTTCTTTTCAATGCCTTCGCCCAAGCCAAAGCGGGCAAAGCCGGTAAGGGTGACGCCAGCTTGCGCCACCACGTCTTTCACTTTTTGGTCAGGGTTCATCACAAAGGCTTGATCCACCAAGCAGACTTCTTCAGCAAACTTGTTCATGCGGCCTTCCACCATTTTTTCCACCACATTGTCGGGCTTGCCGCTGGCTTTGGCTTGCTCTACATAAATGGCTTTTTCGCGGGCCAGCACGTCAGGGTTCAGGCTGGTGCGGTCTAAGCTTTGGGGGTTGGTTGCTGCCACATGCATGGCCACTTGTTTGGCCACGGTGCCCGCATCGGCCTTGCCTGCCAGTTGGGTGAGCACGCCAATTTTGCCGTTCATGTGCACATAGGCGCCCACGGTGCCGCCTTGGGCTTCCATAAACATCGCACGGCGAATGGTCATGTTTTCGCCCACAGTCGCTACCAAGTCGGTCAGTTTTTCTTGCACGGTTGCGCCAACCATCGGCAGGGCTTTAATAGCGTCTACATCGCTGGTTTTGGCATTCAGGGCCAATTCCGCCACCGCTTTGGCAAAGCTGGTGAATTTTTCGTTTTTCGAGGAGAAATCGGTTTCCGCATTCACTTCCACCATGGCACCTGCGCTGCCGTTAGAAATGGCCCACACCATGCCTTCAGCCGCCACGCGATCAGCTTTTTTAGCGGCTTTGGCAATACCTTTGGTGCGCAACCAGTCCATGGCTTTTTCCATGTCACCGCCGTTTTCTACCAAGGCTTTTTTGGCGTCCATCATGCCGGCGCCGCTTTTTTCGCGCAGGTCTTTCACCATGTTTGCGGTAATGTCCATCTCTGCTTCTCCTTCGTTGTTATGAAAATCTAGCCGCACAATAGCCGATTATTTACAAAAGGCAAGCCCCAGTTTTGCCACCACCTCCTCCGCCACCACCGGCGCCAAACATAAGCCAATTTTGTGGTGACCAGCAGCCACAAAGGTGCGCGCGTTCACTTGTGTGACCAACGGCCAGCTTTCAGCGCCTTGCGGGCGCAAGCCTGCCCAATGTTTCAACAGCTTGGCGTTGGCCAAAGCAGGTATAAGCTCCACCGCTTCGGCCCATAATTTATCCCGCGCCTCGGGCGTGGGCGTCACATCAAACCCCGCATCAGGCTCCGCCGTGCTGCCAATGCGTACCGTGCCATCGGCTTCGGGTATCATATACACTTCCTTGCGGCGAATCATCTGCGTAAACAATGGCTTATCCAGTTGCAACAGAACGGCTTGGCCTTTCACGGGCTTCACGCTATGGCTGGGCACCAAGGGCGTGCTCCATGCCCCAGCCGTCACCACCACGGCATTGGTGGTGAGTTTTTCCAAGTTATCCACAGGTGTGTTTTCGTGAATCTCCACCCCTGCCCCACGGCACGCCGCCACCAGCGCTGCAACAACCAACGGTGGCTGTACTTTGGCCGTGGTGCGGCACAATAAGCCGCCGTAAGGGGTGGCGCCCACATGGGGTACTAACGCATGAACCTCCTCATCACTCAAAAAGTGTTGTTCAGGCGACAGTTCTTCCCGCTCCGCCTGCGCCCGCTGTTGCGGGGTGGCGTAAATTTGCACACGTTCGCACACGGCGTAGCCTGTGGGCAGGCCGCTGGCCGCTGCCAGCTCTGCCATACATGTGGGATATGCCGCCAAACTCCGCCGCTGTGCCACCGCCAGCTGGTGTTTTTTGGTATGGCTAAAGGGCACCAACCCGCCCAAGCCTGCGCCCGTGGCGCCGCTGCCGCAGTGGCCGCGCTCATACAACGTCACTCCCCAGCCTGCCTGCACCAAGCGCCATGCGCTCATCAGGCCAATGATTCCGCCGCCAATAATGGAAACTGTGCGTTGCATAAGCGGCTTATAGCACAAAAATTGGAAAAAGAATGGATGCCAGCTGGAGCTGGCAAGACACAGTTTTATTGACGGTTTGTGTGCAATACTGAAGGTCATAGTAACTCCGTTTCCCCCGACTTGATCGGGGGTCTCCTCCAACCCCACACTCACATCAAATCTCACGAGATCCCCGCTCAAGCAAGGCGGGGAAAACCGCGTTTTATAACGAACACAGACTCACCCCATAACAAAAGCCTCCACCAAAGGTGGAGGCTTTCGGAACAGGCAACAGGCCAAAGTTCTGGGCGGGGGCGCTCAGCTGGTGTGCTTCCGATATGGCTCAGGCATGTGGTTGAGCACATACCTTACCGACCGCGAGGAGGCCGGACACGGTCTTTCCACACAACCTTACGGTTGCTCAAGCCGTCAAGGCTGCTCGGAATACTGTTTGCTTGCTCTTCAACCAACCTCAGAGAAATGTTGCAGTTTGCGCTACAACAAAACCCACAAGGCGGCCGATTCTTAAACGGGACTCAAGGTGTTTCCAGAACAGCGAACTGTTCTTGAATGGGGTTAGGCTGCTGGCGCGTCAGTCGCTTCAGCGGCTTTCATGGCTTCGGGCGAGAGGGTAATTTTACCTTCACCTGCACCTTTGCGGCTGCCACGTTCAGCGGTGGCAACACTAGGCTGCACAATCACCTTGGCGGCTTGTTGGGCAATACCGTCCAACACCGCGTCAGAGAACAAGCTGCAATACAGGTTAATGGCGCGAATGGCGTCATCGTTACCAGGAATTGGGTACACAATGTCGTCCACCGACGCATTGGTATCGACAATACCCACCACAGGAATACCCAAGCATTTGGCTTCTTGCACGGCAATGTCGTCTTTTTTCACGTCCAGAACAACGATTACGTCGGGCAAACCGCCCATGTTTTTAATCCCGCCCAACAGTTTGTTGAGGGTGTCCATGTCGCGTTGCTGCATCAAACGCTCTTTTTTAGTGAGGTGCGCCAAGGGTGACAAGTTGCGGGGCAAGGCGTCGCCTTCTTGGTGGTTTTTCATTTGTTCGTCAAAGTGAGCTTGAGCTTTGGCGTCTTTCTCGAAATTTTCTTCCAAGGTTTTCAGGCGGCGAATCGACTGGCTCACTGTCTTCCAGTTGGTGAGCATACCACCCAACCAACGGTGGTTCACAAAGTACATACCGCAACGCTCGGCTGCTTCTTTCACGGGCTGTTGGGCTTGGCGCTTGGTGCCCACAAACAGCACACGGCCGTTGCTGGCAATGGTGTTACGCAGCACAGAAAGTGCGGTGAACATCATGGGCACAGTTTGTTGCAAATCAATAACATGGATACCATTACGGGCGCCGTAAATGTAAGGGGCCATTTTGGGGTTCCAGCGGTGGGTACGGTGGCCGTAGTGTACGCCAGCAGCCAACATGTCAGACAGTTTGAATTGAGGTAAAGACATACCATTTTTCCTTTATTTATACGTTAGTTCCTCCCCGCACCTTAGGCCATTGCTGGCCACATATAAGGCGGCACGGGTGTGATATACGGTGGCTTATAGCGCGGAAAACCAAGCCCGTCAACACAAAAAGCGGCTTAATCTGGCAGGTTAAAAAAGCCTTCGCCCTCGCCCGTCAGTTGCAACGTTTTATCTTTTAATTCCATAAATTGGGAGGCATAGGGAATAAGCGTGAGCGCGCCATTATCCTCAATTTCCACCACATCATGCGCTCCATTGTGGAAAGTGTTGACCACGCGGCCACAGGGCTGGCCGTGACTATCCACCACCGGCATGTGGTACAGGTCGGCGTAGTATGGCGCATCGCTTGCTGGCAGGGCGCTACGGGCAATATAAAGGTATTGGCCTTGGTAGGTTTCGGCGGCCGTGCGGTCGGGGATGTTTTCGCACTTGGCCAGCACGCTGTTACGGGGACCAAGGCGGGCTTTCGAGATTGAAATGGTGCGGCCATCTTCGCATAAAAGCTGGCCATAGGCGCCAATATCGGTGGGGTTGGCGGTGTCGCTTTTCAGGCGTAGCTCACCCTTAATGCCGTGTGCCCCGGCAATAAAGCCGAGGCACACAAAACCGTCCTTATTAGGCGGGGTACGCATTACGCAGCAGGCGTTTCAGCAGCGGCAGCTTCGGCGGCTTTTGCGGCTTCAGCAGCGGCCATTTCAGCAGCCTTTGCAGCAGCAGCTTCGGCGTCTGCGGCGGCTTTGGCTTCGGCGGCAGCTTTGGCTTCTGCGGCTTTGGCGGCTGCGGCTTCAGCAGCGGCTTTGGCGTCGGCTTCGGCTTTTTTCACCACAATCCGGGCATCGCGTTTGGTGGTCAGGGCTTTGCGGAATTTCTCAGGACCCATGTTTTGTTCCACCATCACTTTGGCCAAGCCATCGGCGGCCAAAGCGCCCATTTTCAGCCAATGGT
>JBAQUW010000123.1:0-5789 GCA_049297755.1 Alphaproteobacteria bacterium | reverse complement strand
GGCCCAATGTTGGTAATGCGCTAGCAAGTGCTCGGCATCGGTGTTTTTGCCCGTGTAGGTGGCGGTGGCAAGCAACGTCAGCTCCACCTGCAACGGGGTGTTGCCCAGCAGGCGCGCCAGTTGGGTTTCGGTTTCAATTTTGTTGGGCATCAGGTTCAGCAAGGCCACGCGCAGGGGGCGGATATCCTGCTTGGCAGCTACATCTTCGGCCATCAGGCTCACCCCTTCGCGCAACAAAATATCGCGGGCCGGCAACGTGTTGGGTATTTTAATGGGCATAGGCACAAAACTTTACTCAATGTGCCCATCTTTGCAAGCGTCTTGCGCTGGTGCTAAATAAATTCCCCTATACCCTTGAAAACCTCTGCCAAAAGGTATACATATCCAAAACTGGACAACCAGTCCACCTGTCATGGGTGGGAACCATCAACATTTTTCGGAGTATAAGCTATGCTCGAAAATATCTCTGCGGCGGTCTCGTCCGCCATGTCTTCCATGTTCGGCAAGGCCAAGACCTTCCGCCAGCAGGTGTGGGAGAGTGTCAACAACACCCTCCTCAAGCTCACCGTCACCGCCTTGGTGGCGGGTGGGTTGGTGTATCTGTTCCGCAGCAATATTTGGAACATCACCGACCTCTACGAGTGGCTCTACGCCCCAGCCCGTGCTGGTGAAGCTTGGCTCGGCATCGTTACTGACCGTACCGTGAAGGCCTTCTACAAGGAATTTATGGTCGGTGGCACCATCGGCTTCGTGATGCAGCTGCTGCAGTTGGCCATCTCGCTCTTCATCATCATTCCGCTGATGAAGCTGTTCAGCCCCACAACGCAAGCCAGCCTGCGAATGGCCCACGCCACATGGCGCACGGTGGGAGACTTGGTGTTGTACTGGATTCCTGTCGCCATTCTGGTGGCACTGGCCGTGAAAGGCCATTTGCCGTTGGCACAGGGGATCATCAACGTCATCAGCTACCCCGCCCTGTGGGTGGTGAACTATGGCGTGAACCCCACCAGCACCTTGGTGCGAGACCTGCTGGAGGCCACCGCCGTGGGCTTCACCATGAACATGCTCAGCATGGCGCTGCTGTTCATGGTGCGGATGCTGCTACTGTACGCTCAGCGCGGCCAGTATGCGTGGTATCGCACCTTCCGGGGCTAAACCCCGCCCGCCGCTAGGCAAACTCAGCAAGCCCCCCGCAAGGGGGCTTGCTTTTTTTTGGTATACGCCCTATATAACCCACACCACCTGCCTAGCCTAGGCGGGGGAAACATCAGAAATGGGAGTTTTACATGCTGAGCTCGTTGGGTTTTGTCGTTTCGCGCATCTTTTTCGTGCTGCTGGGCGCGTTGGCGATACTCTTGTACGCCGACCCGATCGTCCAAGCCAAGGCCGCTAAAGCCATGTTGGCTTTGGGCATTCAACCCCAGCTTGGGGTGAGCTATGCCCTCTATGCTGTCGTCGGCTCGGTGGTGAGCATCGCCATTTGGCGGATCATCAACAAGGCCGTGATCCAGCAGGATGCTAAGGCGCGTTACGAGAAAGGCGATATCAAGGCTGGCCTCGTGCTGGCTTTGTCGAGCCTGCCCATGGTTGGCTCTACCGTTGCGGCGCTGCTGGGAACCAAAAGCAGCACGCCAGTTGATGCTATCGCCAAGCAGTTGGTGGCATTGGCCGTGCAGGAGTTGCAGGCCAATGGCATGATCATCGCCCCGCGTGAGGCCATCAAGCCCGAGTACCTTGGTACCCGTGGTAATGGGAGCAACCCTCCCTTCCGTCACGTCTCGCTCTGATGCCTGCCGCCGCCCCCACAAGGGGCGGCGGTTTTTTATTGCGCTTATCGTATACCCATGCTAAACCCCGCGCAGTCAACTCACCTGCCATGCGGCGGGTGGGGGATGACGCACTTGATCTTTTACTGCATGGAGATCTCATGCTGAAACTTGTTCGCATACTGGCCTTGCTGGGCGCCGCCGTTGTGACTGCCGTGTTGGTGGTCGATGGCACGCTGGCCAAAGCTCTCACCGACCTCACGCCCGACCCCAAGCTGCAAGGCTTAGCCGTGGCAGCCGCCATGGTGGCGCTCTTTTGGTTTGCGGGTGGCTTTTCCGGCCGCACAGAAGCGCTGACGGCGGAGCATATCCGCGCCGCCATCGCTGATGAGTTGGACGCGCGTGCCGACGACGCCCTCTCGCTCGGCGATGTGAAAGGTGTCATTGCCGACCATTACCGCCAGCAACGCTTGCAGGTGGATAATTTGGCGGCATTGGTGAATGAAATGGCGGAAAAAGACACCGGGGCTCCTTCTGCCGACGAAGTCTCTGCCAGCCTGCTCAGCCGCTTGGCGGGCTTGCAGGCGTTCGATACCTCGCGGATCAAGGCTGCGGCTGATGCTCTGAAGCACTACGGCGCCATCGATTGGGATGATATCCCCGATGTGCCCACCGAGCGCCTGCAAGAGCTGGCCAAGGCTGGCGAAGTGTTGCGTAACGTGCGTCTTGATGGGTTGGCTGTCCAGCTTGGTCAAGCCACTGCTCTGGTGGAAGCCATGCAACGCCTGAATGCCGTTGGCGGTGTCAGGAATGAGCATCTGGCCAGCCTCAAACTGCTGGCCGACGTGGTGCAACAGGTGGCCTTTATTGCCAGCAAGCTGGGCGATGCCAGTAAGCTTGAGCAGCATGTGCGCCCTGCCGTCGCCGCTACCATCGCCATTGCCGAGATGGCATATGATAAGGCCGATGTGCTCGACGAAGTCCGCCCCACCATCGATAACCTTATGGGGGTCTCCCATGGGGTGGTGCAGCTGGGTATAGCTGTGCCGGCCGATATGCGGGCAATTCTGGCCAAGGTGGAGCCGTTGCTCCAACTGCTGGAAAGCCTGAGTAAGGCCCCCTCGGCCGAGCAAGCTCGTACCAAACTGGCCGAGCTCACCCGCGTGGCCGCCACTGTGGCCGTGCCGCCAGCAGCCAATGGCGCCATGACTATGCGCTAACCGATGCAGCCCCTCACGGGGCTGCATTTTTGTTAGCGCCCTGCTGTCGCGCTTGCTACAGGGTTGGCGTAATACACCATATTCATCACGCCATCGTGCACAGTGGCTTGCAGGCGGCCTGTATCAAAATCGGCTTCGGTGCTGGTGTTATCAATGTCTTTATCCATGGCGGCGGCTTGAGAATACGGCACATTCTCAAACACCACTTTCATGCGGTAGCTGGGGTTGTCAGAAGTCTCCTGCCAAATGCGGCCACCGCGCCCCATGCTGTGGCGCAATTCTGGGCGGCCACTACTCATGTCAAAGGGGAAGCGTTCGGTCATCGGTTTAAAGCGGGTGCGCAAGGTGCGGTCTGCCATGGCATTGCCGGTGGTCAGCACGGCGGCATTGCCCAAGGGGGTGCCATTGCTGGCTTGGGTGGGCCATTGGCCATAGGTTTGGTAAAATTTTTCGTTGGCGCGTTCAATGGCGGCCAAGTCGTTCAGTTCGGTAAAGCCCATATTTTCTAGGGCCGTATCCCATGGTATGGCCACCGCCGCAAAAATCCCCACGCTGCCCATCATGGCACCAATCAAAATGGCTTCATCTGCTGCCCAACCGTGTGTCAATCGTTGCATCGTCATAGTCCTTATATGGGGCTTGAAAGTGTATTCCGCAAGCCTCTCATGGGTAAGAATAGCAAATAGTATGCCTAAATAAGCATACGCCACACAGGCCGCGCCACTCCGTGCTGCAAACAGGTGGCATCGATGAGGTTGGTGATGAGCGATACCACCGTGCACGGCCCCACCCCCTTAGGCACAGGGGTGAGCAGGCGGGCTTTGCCCAGCACGCTGCCCTCAGCGCTGGTGGCGTCCACATCGCCCACAATACGCCCATCGGGCAGGCGGGTAATGCCCACATCCACCACCACAGCGCCTTGTTTTACCCAGCTTTTGGTCACCAAACCTGCTTGGCCGGTGGCGGTTATCAAAATATTGGCTTTGGCTGCTTTGGCTTGGTTATCCGCCGTTTGTTGGTTGCAACTGGTCACCAGCGCCCCCTGTTGACGCAATAAATCAGCCAACGGCCCCCCCACCAGGGCCGATGTGCCCAAAATGGTGATGTGTGCGCCCTCCAGCTCCACCCCCGCCATGGCCAATAAGCGCAGCACACCCAAAGGGGTGGCGGGCAGCAGGGCGTCGTCTGCCTGTCGCTCTAGCTTGGCGCGTTGCACGGGGGAAAGGCCGTCCACGTCCTTATGCCCTGCCACATGGGCCAGTGCCAGTTGGCGGTTCAGGCCGTGGGGCAGGGGCAGCTGAATCATCACGCCATGGGTATGGCTATCGGCATTCAGGGTATCTAATAAGGCGTGCAATTGCTCCTGTGTGGTGTGGCTGGGCAGGGCATGAATGGTGGCCTTGCACCCCGCCTGTGCCGCCATAGCAGCCTTGCGTTGCACATACATGTGGGAAGGCGCATCGTTGCCCACCAGCACAATGGCCACATGGGGCTGCTGCGGTAGGCCATTGGCTATAATCTTGGCTTGCGGCAACAGGGCGTCAACCAAAGGTTGGCCATAAAGCAGGGTTGTGGCAGCTTTTGTTTTCATATGCTGTCTATAATGCTATTCTTATTTTCAAACAAGGAAAAGCCCAAAGCATATGCGCGAAACAGTGGATATTTGTGTAGTCGGTGGCGGTATTGTTGGCCTGTATTGCGCGGCAGAACTGGCGCGGGCAGGCCTACAAGTGCGCCTGATTGACAAAGCCTACAGCGGCCTCAACCGCGATGCGGCGGGCGATATCACCCAACACGGCCACGCGCCGGGTTATGAAGACGGCATGGCCGATTTTGTGCGCCACACCATCAATTGCTGGAAAAAAGCCATGGATGAGTTTGGCGAAGGCATGGGCCTCATGCCCTGCGGCAGCATTACCTTTGCCACCACCGAAGCCGACCAAAACCGCCTGCTGGCCGAACAAGTAACCGATGCCCAACACCGCATGGCCAGCCATTGGTTAGCCGGCAAGGCCGAGGTTGAGTCCTTCTTAGGCGGTATCAAACTGGGCGATGCTGTGCGCGGCGTAAAATTCAACAGCAACGACATGGCGGTGGATACCCACACGGTCATGGATACCCTGCGCCGCCAATTGGTGAATTACGGCGTGCGCGTGTGGGGCAGCGATGTGGCCAAAGAGTTTTTGGTGAACATGTTTGGCGATGTGTGCGGCGTGCGCACCGAAGCGGGCGATGAATGTTTGGCCAAGCATACGTTGGTCTGTGCAGGCATGTTTGCGGGGCAATTGCTCAAGCCTTTGGGGGTGAACTTACCCCTGCGCCCCGTGCGTTGCCATGTGGCCGAGGTGGAGCGCTTTGGCCACCTGCCTGTGGCCGTGGTGGTGCAACCTATGGAGCGCGGCTATCTGCGCATCCGCCGCCTGAACGAAAAACGTGCCTTGGTGGCGTATGACGGTATGTTCGATCCCGCTCAAACCACCTTTTCTAAAGTGGTGGATGACGCCACCGTGGCGTGGATGATGGCCGAAGCTGGCAAACTCCTCCCCGCCCTGCATAATGCCACGGTGCACGAAGTGCACACCTTCCCCATGGCCATGACACCCGATATGGCCCCCGCCGTCGGCACCTACCCCAAGCGCAAAGGCTTGCTGATTGCCGCCGGCATGTGTGGCTACAGCTATGCCTACGCGGCAGGGGTGGCCGATGTGCTGGTGCGGCTGGTGAATGGCGACGAGGTGGAGTTAGGCGCCATCGCCGCTGATCGCTTTGCCACTGGCAAGTGGAGCAGCTTAGAATTCAAGCA
>JBAQUW010000122.1:0-6109 GCA_049297755.1 Alphaproteobacteria bacterium | reverse complement strand
TTTCCACCGTTACCTCGGTTTTAATGGCACCCTGAGTGGTGAATTTGACCGCGTTGCTGACAAAATTATGCAGCACTTGGCGCACACGGCCTACGTCGCCCCGCAGCAGGTGGGGCACGTCGGGCGCAATATCGCTCATCACGTCTACACCTTTGAGATGGGCGGCGGGGCTGTGGAGTTCTGTCACACTTTCCACCGTGCGGGGGAGGGAGAACGTGGTGAGCTCTAGCCCCAGTTTGCCGCTTTCCAGCTTGGAATAGTCGAGCACGTCGTTCAGCACCATCAGCAGGGTTTCGCCGCTGTCTTTTACGGCGCTCACATAATTGCGTTGCTCGGGCGTCAGGCTGGTTTGAGCCAGCAGGCCGGTCATGCCTAATAAGCCATTTAATGGAGTACGAATTTCGTGGCTCATGGTGGCTAAAAACTCGCCTTTGGCTTGGCTGGCGCGGCGGGCTTCGGCTTCGGCGGCGGTGAGTTTATGCTCGGTTTCCTGAACATTCAGCAACATGCGGCGGAAACATTGCGTCATGCGGTAGGCTTCGCGCGTGGGGGGTAGGGTGGAGAAGAAGACATCGCGCGCACCATGGGCTACGTCGTGCGTGAGGTTATTGGCAAAGGCAATGGTGCGGCGCAGTTTGTACCAAATAAGCCCTAGCTGGGCAAACAGCAGGGGAAAGACAAGAAAAAAGAGGGCGTCTTCTACCTGTTTTTCGGCATGCGCAGGCAGCGTATGAGCCACCATGAGCATGCACATGCTGATAAGCAGCGTGCACCCCAATAAGGCAATGTGGGTGCTGAGGTGGTAATAACCGTGCTGTTTCATGTACCTTACAGTACTATGCACGCATAGGTTGTATAAAGAGGTTTTTTGCAATTGTGTAAGGCAGCATGGCTTTTGGGCAACGGTGGGGGAGAGGGCGGGAGATTTTCATTGTCTTTTGTTGCAGTTAGCGTTATTGCCACGCATAATGGCAAAAGAAAACGCCACAGACATCAGCAGTTGAAAGTGCCGCATGGACGACAACGAATACGAATATGAAGAAGATTTAGACTACCCCTTTGTGGCCGAAACAGGCGGGGTAACGGTGCGCGTGTGCCCCATGTATTTGGAAGATGAATCGGACGAGGACGACAACCGTTATATGTGGTTGTATGTGGTGCAAATTGAAAACAATAGCGGCGTGCCGCTAAAATTGCACACCCGCCAATGGAAAATTGTGGACGCTCATGGCCATGTGAAAGAGGTAAATGGCACGGGGGTGGTGGGCGAAACGCCTTTGATGGAAAGTGGCGAGATTTTTGAATATGAAAGCACGGCCAGCCTGACCACCAGCAGTGGCTTTATGGGCGGCAGTTACGAAATGAGCAGGCCTGATGGCAGCCGTGTGAAAATTATCATACCCACCTTTGCGTTAGACATGCCCGGTGAGATTCATAGTTTGAATTAAGCGGCCAAAGCGCTATACTTCACCAAAAGAAGCGCAATAAAAATGGCTCCACGCGATAAAGAACTGATTTTAAGCCCTGCCGAGAAGCAGGTGGCCGAGCCGTTGCTGAAATTTTTGCGCGCGCCGTATATTACCGCTAAAAAGGAATTGGTGGTAAACCGCCCCGGCCAAGTGGGGTTTGAAAAGTATGATGGCAGTTGGGAGTTTATGGATGCGCCTGAACTGACGGCTGATGCGCTGGTGGCGATTATGAGCTTGCTGGCCGACCGCACCAACCAGACATATAATGTGGCGAACCCGATATTGTCGGTGAAGTTACCTGGTGGCCACAGGGCGCAGTTTGTGGCGGGGAATCAGAATATCAGTAGGTTCTCGCTGTGCGTGCGCTTGCAAACCGAGCGTGAGTTTACGCTGGAGAGTTATATTATGACCGCCGAAGACCGCACCGCCATTGAAGACGCGGTGCGCGGTAAAAAAACCATTTTAATTAGCGGTGGTACGGGCAGCGGTAAAACCAGTTTTATGAATGCGATTGTTAATTTTATCCCCGCTGATGAGCGCTTGATGGTGCTGGAAGATGTGCCAGAGTTGAAAGTGCCGCACATTAACGCCTGCGGATTTTTGTTTGCCAACTTTGCCAAAAGTGGCGGCATGGATAGGCAGGCGGCGGTGAATGAATTGCTGAACGCGTGCCTGCGGATGCGGCCTGATCGGATTATTATGGGCGAGATTCGGAAGGAAAACGCGTTTACGTTTTGCTCGGCCATTAACACCGGCCACGCAGGTAGTATGGCCACCGTGCACGCGAACGACCCCAAAGCGGCTATTGATGCGGTGATTAACCGCGTGCTGTTGAATGGGGATACGACGGAGAGTGCCATCCAAATTTTGCGCAGCCAGTTGGTGAGCGATATTTATGGTGTGGTGCAGTTGGAACGCCGCAAAGATGGCGTGCATGCATACTTTAAAGTGCTGCAAGAGAATAAGGCCGACCCGTTTGCGGCAGGTGTTGCGGAACAGCAGAGCAAAATGTGACCTGCTGAATTGGTCGCATAAAATTCGGGCGAGGGGCTTGCGTTGCTATGCCGCTGGGGTATGGTGGCGGCTGAATTTGAACCATAGATAAGTATAAATAAGGAGTACACCATGGCCACCATTGCTGCTGTTTGGGCGCAGGAAATTTTAGATTCTCGCGGCCACCCTACGGTGCGCGTGCATATGGAGTTAGATGGTGGTGCGCGGGTGAGTGCGTCGGTGCCGTCGGGGGCTTCTACCGGCGAGCATGAGGCCGTGGAACTGCGCGACAACGACCCCAAACGCTATGGTGGCAAAGGGGTGCTTAAGGCTGTGGCGCATGTGAATGAGGTGATTGCGCCGCGCCTTTTGGGACAAAATCCGTGCCACCAAGCGGCGTTGGATGCCTTGTTGTTGCAGCTTGATGGTACGCCCAACAAAAGCAAATTGGGGGCCAATGCGTTGTTGGGGGTTTCTATGGCCATTGCGCGGGCAGGGGCGGTGGCCAGTGGTTTGCCGCTGTATGCCTACCTTGGTGGCGTGGGGGCGACGCGTTTGCCGATGCCGATGATGAACATTATCAACGGCGGCAAACATGCCGATAACAGCGTGGATTTTCAGGAGTTTATGGTGATGCCGGTGGGTGCGCCAACCTTTGCGGAAGCGTTGCGGGCGGGCACCGAGGTGTTCCATGCCTTGGCCAAAATTTTGAAAAAAGAGGGTTATTCTACCGCCGTGGGCGATGAAGGCGGTTTTGCACCCAACCTGAAAAGCAACGAAGAAGCCTGTGCCGTGATTATGCAAGCCATTGCTGCGGCAGGCTACACCGCAGGCAAAGACGTGGCGCTGGCGTTGGATGTGGCGGCCAGTTCGTTTTTTGAGCAGGGGCATTACAATTTGGCCAAATCGGGCCAAGGCGTAAAAACGGCGGCCGAGATGCGCGCGCTGTATGCCCAGTGGGTGGATGCGTACCCCATTGTTTCCATTGAAGATGGCTTGGACGAAAACGATTGGGACGGTGCGGCAGCGCTGAATGCCGAGTTGGGCCGCAAGGTGCAATTGGTGGGCGATGATTTGTTTGTGACCAACCCCGCCTTTGTGAAAAAAGGCATTAAACAAAACGCTGCCAATGCGGTGCTGATTAAGCTGAACCAAATTGGCACCGTGACCGAAACGGTGGAAACCATTGCCTTGTGCCGCCAAGCGGGGTGGGCGTTTGTCATTTCGCACCGCTCGGGCGAAACGGAAGATACATTTATGGCCGATTTTGCCGTGGCTATGGGCGGCGGGCAAATTAAAACGGGCTCGGCCAGCCGCAGCGAGCGCATGGCCAAGTACAATCGATTACTGGAAATTGAGCGTGAGTTGGGGCAGAATGCCGCCTTCATCAACCCGTTTTCTCGTTAAAAAAGGAGAGCTGAAGTGAGCGCCCATACCCTGTTGTTGGCCCGCCATGGCCAAAGCGAAGGCAATAAGCTGAACGTGTATAGCGGTTGGCGCGATTTTGCCCTGACTGAGCAAGGCATTGCTGAAGCCCGCGCCGCTGGCCGCTTGCTGCACGCTCAAGGTGTGCGGGTGGATGCGGCGTTTACTTCCGGCCTGCAACGTGCGGCCTCCACTTGCCAGCTGATGTTGGCAGAATTGGGCCAAAGCGATTTGCCCGTGACGGCCAACATGGCGCTGAACGAGCGCGATTATGGCGCATTGGTGGGGCTGAATAAGGCGGAGTCTGTTACGCAATTTGGCGCGGAACAGGTGCAGGCGTGGCGCAGGTCCTTCGCTGTGGCGCCGCCAGAAGGCGAAAGCCTGCGCGATACGGTGGCCCGCGTGCTGCCCTATTATGTGCATATCATTTTGCCCGTGGTGATGCGCCACAAGACAACGCTGGTGGTGGCCCATGGGAATTCGCTGCGGGCGCTGATTATGGCGCTGGAAGGCCACACGCCTGAAAGCATTACCAAGGTGGAGTTAGCCACGGGCGAAATCCGCAGCTTTGAGCTAGACGCCAGCACCACCATTGTGGCCAGCGCCGTGCTGCAAGTGGCCTAAAAAAGCCGCCCCCAGTTGGGGGCGGCTTTCGTGTGCGGGTTACAGAATACCCAGCAGGTGGGTGGCGCTGGCCATGAGCGCAAGCAGGAGCACGAGGGCGAACATGCCGTAGGCTTCTTGCTGGCGCTCGCGCTGTTGCATGGCGGCCAGCACATGGCGGGGCAGCTTGAGCACCCACTTGCCGTGGCCGCGGGTGGCAAGGCGTTCAGCCAACAGGTGGGCCTGAGAGCCATTGAGAGTGCCCTTGGTGAGGGTCATCGGTTTTCCTTTAAGTTGTTGCAGATGTTCCCTCCCGTATGGACGGGGAGTTAAGGTTTCTTGTAAATGATTTGTGCGGATTTTCAAGCCATTTGTGGGCGTGGGGTTGCTATTTTTGCCTAGATTTTGTAAGGTATGTCACATTTTTACAAAGGGATAACATCATGCCATTGGATAAACACGCCGACTTTGCCAGCCTAGAAGCCAAATACGCGAGCGCGTGGGAAAGCGCAGGCTGCTTTGCGCCAGCGGCCAGCGGCGAGCCGTTTGCCATTATGATGCCCCCACCGAATGTGACGGGGACGCTGCACTTGGGCCATGCGTTGGATAATACGCTGCCCGATATTCTGGTGCGCCGTGCCCGCATGCAGGGCAAACGCGCATTGTACCAACCCGGCACCGACCATGCCAGTATTGCCGTGCATGTGGTGCTGGAGCGCGCGTGGCGCAAAGAAGGCAAAAGCCGCTTTGACATGGGTCGCGCCAAATTTATGGAAGCCGCATGGGCGTGGAAAGAACAATCGGCTGGCCAAATTACCACGCAATTGCGGCGGTTGGGTATATCCTGCGATTGGGCAAATGAGCGCTTTACCATGGACGCCGAGTATTCCAAAGCCATTGAGCAAGTGTTTGTGGAACTTTACAACCGTGGCCTGATTTACCGTGGCCAACGGCTGGTGAACTGGGACCCCGTGATGCAAACCGGCGTGAGCGACTTGGAAGTGAAACACAAAGAAGTGCAAGGGCACCTGTGGCACTTCAAATACCCCTATGCCGATGGTTTTACTTACAACGATGAGCGCACTGGCCAAAGCGATGGGATAGTCATTGCCACCACCCGCCCCGAAACCATTCTGGCCGATGGTGCCATTGCCATTAACCCCGCTGACCCACGGGCAAGCGCCTTGGTGGGCAAGTTTGTGACGGTGCCGATTGTGAACCGCCGTATTCCCATTATTGCCGATGAGTATGTAGAGGTGGACTTTGGCAGCGGCATGGTGAAAATTACGGCGGCGCACGATTTTAACGACTTTGAAGTGTACAAACGGCACAAGGACAGCGTGCACATTCCGCTGATTAACCTGATGACCAAAGATGCGAAGATGAATGAGAACTGCCCTGCCAGTTATGTGGGGCTAGACCGCTTTGCCGCCCGCCAAAAAGTGGTGGACGATTTTACCGCCATGGGGTTTTTTATCAAGGCCGAGGCGCATGTGCACAACGTGGGCCATGCGGAACGTGACGACGTGATTTTGGAGCCGTTCCTCACCCAACAGTGGTATGTGAAAGGTGCCCCCTTGGCCGCCAAAATTTTGGCCGCGATGGATAAGGGCGACGTG
>JBAQUW010000121.1:0-4707 GCA_049297755.1 Alphaproteobacteria bacterium | reverse complement strand
CTACAGTTCCAACCTTAAATAAAGCCTCTAACAAGACTTTACGGGTAGTAGCAACCTCTAAACACCCCAACAATTCATCAATCAGCAACCGCTCTGGAACTACCAACCAACATTTAGCGTGGCCCGCCTCGGCTGCCCGTTTGGCAAAGGCGGAAAGGTATGATTCCGACGCCCCTGCCAAAGCTGCAACATCCTCAAAAATAACTCCTTGCTGCAAGGTACCCTTCAGCAAATTGCTTTCAAAGGTGCTGCATAAGGAAATCAACTGGTTATCAAGATCCTTCAGGACTTGCTGGCCCTCTGTCGACAAAAACGCCCCCTCACGTTCAAAATCCAACTTAAGTTGGTTATAAAGGTGCTGGGCCTCAGCATCCTCAGGCACAACCACCTTGGCAAAACGGTCAGCCAGAGCCAGATTTTGAAACACATCCTTCTGCAGTTTTGAAGCAGCCAACGACACATCTTGGTGAATCTGTTCAATGTCATCATTGCTGGCGGCGCTGTAATAGGTGTAAAGAATGTTCTGAATCGCCGACAGCGGCCGAAACAAACGCTCCAAAGGCTCCACCACACTGGCAAACGTCGGTGGGGTAGTATCTGCCGCCAAGGTTTGCAACGTGGCCTGAATATCCCCTATCACCTGCTCCACCGCAGGCATAAAATGCGCAGGCTCAATTTTATCAAAGGCTGGGGTGGTAAGGGGTTGCAGCAAGGGATTGGTGGTCATGGAAAAACTCTTTCGTTTCCGCCAAAATACCTCAAAATAAAACGTTAGTCACCCAATTTCAAGGCCGCCAAAAACGCCTCCTGCGGGATATCCACACGCCCCACACTCTTCATGCGCTTTTTACCCTCTTTTTGTTTTTCCAGCAGTTTGCGCTTGCGGGTGATATCGCCCCCGTAACATTTGGCCGTCACATCTTTACGGAGGGCTTTCACCGTTTCGCGGGCGATAATCTTAGCCCCAATAGTAGCTTGCAAAATCACATCAAACAGTTGCCGGGGTATCAACTCACGTAATTTACTAATAAGGGCCCGCCCACGGGTTTCCGCAAAACTGCGGTGCACCATCATGGCAAATGCGTCCACGGGTTCGCCGTTGATGAGAATATCCAACCGTACTAAATCGCCCTGTTCAAATCCATCGGGCTGGTAATCAAAACTGGCATACCCGCGGGTGAGGGATTTCAAACGGTCGTAAAAATCCAACACCACTTCATTCAAGGGTAAGCGATACACCACCATAATACGGTTACCATAATAGGTGAGACTTTGTTGTACCCCTCGTTTTTCTTGGCACAAGGTTAGCACGCTCCCCAAATACTCTTCAGGTACCATCACCGTACCCTTAATCATGGGCTCCAAAATGCTTTCAATTTGGGCGGGGTTGGGCAAGTCGGCGGGGCTTTCAATATCAATCACCGTGCCATCGGTACGCTTTACCTGATACACCACGTTGGGAGCCGTCGTCACAAGGTCAAGGTTGTGCTCGCGCTCCAAACGTTCCTGAATCACATCCATATGCAGCAACCCCAAAAACCCGCACCGAAAACCATGCCCCAACGCCGGAGAATGTTCAGGAATAAAGGTAAAACTGGTATCATTTAACTGAAGTTTGGCCATCGCCTCTTTCATGTGTTCATACTCATCACCTTCGGTGGGGTATAAACCGCAAAACACCATGGGGACTGCTTTTTTAAAGCCGGGCAAGGCCGTCACCAAACCCTGGTTGGCGGCAATGGCATCGGCAATGGTATCGCCCACTTGGGCATCCGCCACTTCTTTAATGGCTGCGGTAAAAACACCTACCTCTCCTGCATGCAAGGTTTCTAAGGTTCGAAAACGGTTAGCCTCCTGCGGGTGTAAAATACCAACCCGATCAATCTGGTATTGCCTGTTCGTGGCTAAAAAACGCACTTTGCTGCCTTTGGTAAGGCTGCCATCAATCATGCGTACCAACACCACCACGCCTAAGTAGTTGTCATACCATGCATCTACCAACAAGGCTTTGGCAGGAGCATCTGGGTCACCTTCTGGTGGGGGAATGCGCTTGACAATCTCTTCCAAAATATCAGGTACACCCACCCCTGTTTTGGCGCTGCACACCACGGCATCTTCCGCCACAATGCCAATCATGTCCTCAATTTGGGCCTTCACCTTGGCGGGTTCGGCACTGGGCAGATCAATTTTGTTCAGCACGGGCACCACTTCAAGGTTCAAATCAATGGCGGTGTACACGTTGGCAAGGGTTTGGGCCTCTACCCCTTGGGTGGCATCCACCACCAACAAGGCCCCTTCACAGGCTTGCAAACTGCGGGATACCTCATACGCAAAGTCCACGTGACCGGGCGTGTCGATAAAATTCATGGAATAGGTCTGGCCATCCTTAGATGTAAAATTTAAACGGGTCGCATTGGCCTTGATGGTAATGCCGCGCTCGCGCTCCAGCTCCATCGTGTCCATCATCTGTTCTTTCATCTGGCGCTTATCAATGGTGCCAGTCACTTCCAACAAACGGTCTGCCAAGGTGCTTTTGCCATGGTCAATATGGGCGATGATGCTGAAATTGCGGATATGCGAAAGCTTTTGGCGGGTCATATGGCCTATATATAAGGTCAACAGCGAAAGGTCAAAGGCCAAAGCACCCAAACCCCCATAATAGAGGAAGCCAACACTTATTTTTTCTTGACACGTATACTTTATACAAATATAACCACCCTATGGAACGGCAACGCATCCAACTTATCGTCCTCACCGCTGCAGGTTTTGCCTATGTGGGCGCGTGGGGGGTGTGGAGTTTGGTGGGCCTTGTTCTCCGCAACCTCTTCTAGATTTTTGTTCATATATCCCTTGACGGCTTGATTATCGTGCGGCAACGTAAGCTATGGAGCATATCTCAATATTCGCTGGTTTGAGACAGATTTTGGCATTTTTGCAGGCTGAGCACCGTCAGCGTACAAACTGGGTACGTGCGGAGCGGAAGACCAAAAAAGGCCAAAATATGGCCAAACCAGTAGAATAGGGAGACATGCTCCATGGTTGCGAACATCCTCACCTTTGCATTAACCGGCCTCGAGGCCAAGCCCGTGCAGGTGGAAGCCCAAGTCACGGGTGGCGAATTCGGTATTTACGTGGTGGGCCTGCCCAGCGGGGCCGTGCGGGAAAGCCGCGAGCGGGTGCGCGGCGCCTTTCACGGCCTCGGCCTCTCCATGCCCCCCAAACGGATCACCATCAACCTCTCTCCCGCCGATATCACCAAAGACGGCAACCATTATGATTTACCTATTGCGCTTGGCATTCTCTCTGCCCTCGGCATTGTGCCCAGCGATGCCGGCGAGGGCATGGCCGTGATGGGGGAGTTGGGGCTGGATGGCAGCGTGCGCAGCGTCAGTGGGTGCCTGCCCGCCGCCATTCAAGCGGCAGGTATGGGCCTACGGGGATTTATGTGTCCGGCGGTGAATGCCGGCGAAGCCGCGTGGGCAGGCAACTTAGGGGTGTATGGGGTTGAAAACTTAGGCCAACTTATCAGGCACTTACGGGGCGACGAGGTGATAACCCCCGCCCGCCCCAGCGCCCAAGGCGCCGCCATAGGTATGGCGGAAGGACGGGATTTGCGGGATATCCGCGGGCAGGAAACCGCCAAACGGGTGGCGGAAATCGCTGCCGCCGGAGGCCACCACCTCCTCATGAGCGGCCCCCCCGGCAGCGGCAAAAGCATGCTGGCGGCGCGGTTACCAGGATTACTTCCCCCTCTCTCCGCCGCCGAAGCCCTTGAAATATCCATGATTCACTCGGTGGCAGGCACGCTCGGCCAAACCGCAGGCACCGCTGGGCTGGTCAGCACGCGCCCCTTCCGCGATCCCCACCATTCCGCCAGCCCCGTGGCCCTCACAGGCGGCGGCCTGAAAGCCAAACCCGGCGAAATGAGTCTGGCCCACCGAGGCGTGTTGTTTCTCGATGAACTCCCCGAATTCCCACGCCAAGTGCTGGAAACCCTGCGCCAACCGCTGGAAACCGGCACCATCACCATCTCCCGCGCCAACAACCATATTACGTATCCCGCCCGCTTTCAGCTGATTGCCGCCATGAACCCCTGCCCCTGCGGTTATTTGGGCGACCCTGCCAAAGGCTGCAAAAAGCAAAGCCTGTGCGGCACCGAATATCAAAACAAACTCAGCGGGCCGTTGCTAGATAGGTTTGACCTGAAAATCGTCGTTCCCGCCGTGAAAGCCAGCGATTTAAGCCTCCCCCCCGCCAAAGAAGGCACGGCCGAGGTGGCCGCCCGTGTGGCCGCCGCCCGCCGCATGCAGGAAGCCCGTTATGGGGGAAAAGTTGTGTGCAATGCCGAACTGCAAGGCGCCCTCATGGACGCTTTTTGCCCGCTGGATGCCGAAAGCCGAACCCTGCTGAACACCGCCGCCGATAAAATGGGCCTCACCGCCCGCGGCTACCACCGTATCATGCGTGTCGCCCGCACCATGGCCGATCTGGCAGGCGAACCCGACATCCACAAACCCCATATTACCGAAGCCCTTGCCTATCGGGTGGGGTAATCTCTTGACACGTATACATACAGAGGGTTAATTGGCGCATGAATCAAATTTTGCCTTATCCCAACCCTTTTCCCCGCCCACCCGAGATTGAAAAAGCGGTAGCTTTTATAACTCAAATTTTTCAAGAAGATGTTGACTACCGTGTTTACGGGAG
>JBAQUW010000120.1:0-3430 GCA_049297755.1 Alphaproteobacteria bacterium | reverse complement strand
GCCATTTTGGAAATGACGTTGAAAGAGCTGGAAGCCATTTTGTACTTTGAAAAATGGGTGATTGCCGACGCCGGGATGACCACGTTGACTAAAGGCCAATTGCTGACCGATGAAGAATACTACGCTGCGGCTGAAGAGTTCGGCGAAGACAGCTTTACAGCGCAAATCGGTGCGGAAGCTATCCGCACCATGTTGAAAGACATGGATTTGCCCAAGATGCAGGCTGAACTTTCGGCCCAAATTACCGAAGACACCAGCGAGGCCAAACGCCGTAAAATTGTGAAGCGTTTGAAGATGGTGAACAACTTTATCGCCGGGAACAACAAGCCCGAGTGGATGGTGATGGATGTGATTCCTGTGCTGCCACCCGAGCTGCGCCCCTTGGTGCCCTTGGATGGCGGACGTTTTGCCACATCCGACCTGAACGATCTGTACCGCCGCGTGGTGAACCGGAACAACCGTTTGAAGCGCTTGATTGAACTGCGTGCGCCTGAAATCATCGTGCGCAACGAAAAACGCATGTTGCAGGAAAGCGTGGATGCGTTGTTTGACAACGGCCGTCGTGGTCGCGTGATTACCGGCGCCAACAAGCGTCCGTTGAAATCGCTGGCCGACATGCTGAAAGGGAAACAAGGTCGTTTCCGTCAGAACTTGCTGGGTAAACGGGTGGACTACTCGGGCCGTTCGGTGATTACCGTGGGCCCCGACCTGATGCTGCACCAATGCGGCTTGCCCAAAACCATGGCGTTGGAGCTGTTCAAACCGTTCATTTACCGCAAGCTGGAACAGCGCGGCGAAGCCACCACGATTAAAGCCGCCAAGAAAATGGTGGAAAACCGTGAGGATGTGGTGTGGGACGTGCTGGAAGAAGTGATCCGCGAGCACCCTGTGCTGCTGAACCGCGCGCCGACCTTGCACCGTTTGGGGATCCAAGCTTTTGAACCCAAGTTGATTGAAGGGAAGGCCATTCAGCTTCACCCATTGGTAACCACCGCCTTCAACGCCGACTTTGACGGTGACCAAATGGCCGTGCACGTACCGTTGAGCTTGGAAGCCCAATTGGAAGCCCGTGTGCTGATGATGAGCACCAACAATATTTTGAAGCCTGCCGACGGGAAACCTGTGGTGGTGCCAAGCCAAGATATGATTTTGGGCTTGTACTGGCTGAGTTTGGCCCGCTACGGCGAGCCTGGCGAAGGCAGCATGTTTGCCGACCTTGGTGAAATTGAGCACGCGTTGATGCAGAAAAAAGTGAACCTGCACACGCGTATCAAAGGCCGTTTCCGTGGCAAAACCTACGATACGAGCGTGGGCCGCATGTACTTGGCCAGCATACTTCCTAGTGGTGGGGCAACCACCAGCAAACTGGGCTTTGACAACATCAACAAGGTGATGACCAAGAAGGAAGTTGCCAAGTTGATTCATGAAGTTTACTTGGCTGCGGGTCAAAAAGAGACCTGCATCTTTGCCGACCGCATGATGCAACTGGGCTTTAAATTTGCTGCCAAAGTGGGTATCAGCTTCGGTAAAAACGACATGGTGGTGCCCGACAGCAAGTACAAACTGGTGGAACACGCCGAAAGCGAAGTCCGCAAGTTTGAGCAGCAGTACCAAGACGGTTTGATTACCGCGAGCGAAAAGTACAACAAAGTGGTGGACATTTGGGACCGTACCAGCAACACGGTGAAGGACGCCATGATGAAGGAAATTGGCGACCAACCCATTACCGTAGGTAAGGGTAAGGATGCCGAAACCAAAGTGCAACCCAGCGTGAACCCCATTTACATGATGGCCACCTCGGGTGCCCGTGGTAGCGTGGCCCAAATGCGTCAGCTGGCCGGTATGCGTGGTTTGATGGCCAAGCCGGACGGTAGCATTATCGAAACCCCTATTACGGCGAACTTCCGTGAAGGGCTGACGGTGTTGCAGTACTTTATTTCAACCCACGGTGCCCGGAAAGGTCTCTCGGATACCGCGTTGAAAACGGCGAACGCTGGTTACCTGACCCGCCGTTTGGTAGACGTTGCCCAAGACTGCGTGATTGCCGAAGAAGATTGCGGCACGGAACGCCTGATTTGGAGCACCGACCTGATTAACGCTGGTGCCGTGATGAAAGCCTTGGGCGAACGTATTTTGGGCCGTACTGCGGCGCAGGATGTGATTAACCCGTTGACGGGCGAGATTATTTGCACCCGCAACACCATGATGGACGAAACGTTGGTGGCGAAGATTGAGAAGGCGGGGATTGAACGCCTTGCCATCCGTAGCCCTCTGACGTGCGAAGCCGCCGATGGTATTTGCGCCAAGTGCTATGGCCGCGATATGGCCCGTGGCCACCAAGTGATGATTGGTGAAGCCGTGGGTGTGATTGCCGCCCAAAGTATTGGTGAGCCTGGTACCCAGCTGACCATGCGGACCTTCCACATTGGGGGTGCGGCTTCGGCCGGTGCCGCACAAAGCAAGGCCGAAGCCAGCAAAGACAGCGTGGTGAAACTGATCAATGTGGTGACTATTACCAACGGGGCTGGCGACAACGTGGTGATGAGCCGCAACGCCGAAGCCGTGCTGATGGACGACAACGGCCGCGTGCGCGAAACCCACAAGCTGCCCTACGGGTGCCGCTTGTTGGTGGAGAACGGTGCCAAGATTAAAGCCGCAGGTGTTGTGGCCGATTGGGACCCCTATACCACGCCGATTATCGTGGAAACAGCCGGTGCCGTGCACTTCCTTGACCTCAAGGAAGGTGTGACCATGAACGAACAGGTGGACGAAGCCACAGGTATGGCCTCCCGCGTGATTCTGGACTGGAAAGCCAACGCCCGCGCCAGCGATATGAAACCCAGCATTGTGCTGATGGAAGGTGGCAAGAAAGGCAAGGATACCATTGTAACCCTGCCTAACGGGTCTCAAGCCGTTTACAGCCTGCCTGTGGGTGCCATTTTGACGGTGGACGACGGAGCCCAGGTGAAAGCCGGGGATACCATTGCCCGTATGCCCAAAGAAACCCTGAAATCGAAAGATATTACGGGTGGTCTGCCCCGCGTGGCCGAGCTGTTTGAAGCCCGGAAACCTAAGGACAGCGCCATTTTGAACGAGCTGCCCGGTACGGTGAGCTTTGGCAAAGACCTGAAAGGCAAACGTCGTATTCTGGTGACCAGCAAGGTTGATGGTGGTGAAGCTGAGGAGCGCGAATACCTCGTGCCCAAAGGCATCCACCTGAACGTGCGGGAAGGCGACTTCATCGACGCCGGTGAAATGCTGGTGGAAGGTGCTATCGACCCCCGCGACGTGCTGAAATCGCAGGGTATCGAAGCCTTGGCCGAGTACATGATTACGCAAATCCAGGAAGTTTACCAACTTCAGGGCGTAAGCATTGCCGACAAGCACATCGAGGTGATTGTGCGTCAAATGTTGCAAAAAGCTGTGGTGA
>JBAQUW010000119.1:0-5427 GCA_049297755.1 Alphaproteobacteria bacterium | reverse complement strand
CATTTACCACCTTTTGCCCGCACAACACGGGTTCCAAACCACGGCGGGTGGTTTCTACTTCGGGGAGTTCTGGCATTTTTCCTCCGGTTTTCCTTGGAAGGGCTTTCCTTATGGCATAAAGTTACCTATATACCATACACATGACAACGCCCTTGCCCCAAACGCACGCAACCATTTGCGCCCTGGCTACCGCCCCCCTGCCTGCGGGCGTGGCCATTATTCGGGTGAGTGGGCCCGCTGCGTGGCAGGCAGCGGCCAGTGTGTGCCCGCAGTTTTATTCCACATTAGGAACAGCGCAGGCCAATACGGCTATTTACGCCCCTATATCTTTCAAGGACGAGATGATTGACCGCGCCGTTTTGCTGCCCTTCCGCGCCCCGCGCAGTTTTACGGGGGAAGATGTGGTGGAGATTCAATGCCACGGCGGCATGGCGGTGGTGCAGGCGATATTGAACGCTTTGCTGCAATTCCCCACTGTGCGTATGGCTGAAGCGGGGGAGTTCACCCGCCGTGCGTTTATGAACAACAAACTAGACCTCACCCAAGCTGAAGGTTTGGCTGACCTGATTGCTGCCGAAACTGAAGAACAACGCCGCCAAGCCGTGCGCCAAATGGGTGGAGAATTGGGCAATACGTTTGAAAACTGGCGTGCCGAGATTTTGCTGCTGCTGGCGCAGGTGGAGGCTGGGATAGACTTCCCCGATGAAGAATTGGATATTCTGGCCGATACCGTAGTGTTGCAAAAGCTGGAACGTTTGCTTTCCACATTTGCAACAGCACTGGCCAGTAGTGCGGGCGAGCGTTTGCGCGAGGGCTTTAAGTTGGTGATTGTAGGCAAGCCGAATGCGGGGAAATCGACCCTCACCAATGTGCTGACGGGGCGTGAGACGGCCATTGTTTCCCCATTGGCGGGCACCACGCGCGATGTGGTGGAGGCACGGTTGAACATTGGAGGTTTTCCCGTCACTCTGGCCGATACGGCGGGTTTACGGGCAGACACAACGGATGCCATTGAACAAGAAGGCATACGCCGCGCCAGCCAACATGCCAAGCAAGCTGATGTGACCATTGCGGTGGTGGATGCCGCCGAGTGGCCAACGATAGCGCCCGAAGTGGCAGTGCATATTCGGCCACATGCGAGTGTGGTGGTGGTGAGCAAGGCGGACAAGGCGACGCCGACCATCACCTCGGCAGAGGTACCTGTGCTGGCCCTCAACCTCACCGATGCCGCAAGCTTGCCGCCGTTACTGGCCGCGCTAGAAACGCTCATTCGTGCCAATTTTGCCCAAGCCCAAGGGGCGGCGCAACTCACTCGCCAACGCCACCGCACCGCCATTACTGCCGCCCAAGCGTGTTTACACAATGCCCAAAACTTATTGCGAAACCCACCCGCAGGCCGCAGCATCAGCGAACTATTGGCGCAAGACCTGCGCGATGCTGCCAGCCACATTGGCCTGATTACCGGCAGAACCACGAATGAAGATGTGTTGGATGTGGTGTTTAGTACGTTTTGTGTGGGGAAATAAAAAAGGCGCCCTGAGGGCGCCTTCTCTTACGGCATCAGATACCGCGTCATATCAAACTCCGAGCCATCTTTTCGGCGCACAATCAAGTGTGCGCTATCATCAATTTCGCTCAAAATCAAATCGAACGCCTTCAGCACATGCCGGATGGCATCAGCGTCGGAAGAGAGCTCGTAAGTTTTTACCAACTTATCTAGGCGTGCCTTTGCCGAAGCCGTGAGACGCACCTGCACTCTTCTGCATACCGAAGTGTTGATAGCAGTTTTACGTGGACGGCCACGTTTACGAGGCTTATGCATAGCGTCGTACTCTGCCAAGATTTTGTCTTGCGTCATTGTTATGTCCTTGAGAAAAAGTTTAGGTTTCGTACACATTAATCAATAGTATACATTTAAATAGTTGTCAAGACATTTAGCAAAACCTGCTAGTATTCTGACATGAGCAAACACAAAGCAACATCCCTCCCCTCTAGCGGCGCCCACACCCTCATTGCCCTGTTCACCAGCATGGTGTTGCTGATTATGGGCAATGCGTTTCAGGGGTTATTATTGCCGATTGCGGGCTCGGCTTATGGGTTTAGCGCTTTTTCATTAGGCGTGCTGGGGGCGGCGTATTTTGTGGGCTATGCGGCGGGCAGTTTGTTTGCGCCGTTTGTGATTGAGCGTGTGCGGCACATTCGCACCTTTGCCGCCATGGGCGCTTTGGCCTGCTGCATGGTGCTGCTGCATGTGTTGTGGCCGAACGAGTTTTGGTGGTGGTTTTGCCGTATCATCACCGGTTTTGCCTTGGCCTGCCTTTATACGGTGATTGAAAGCTGGGTGAACGATACTGCAACGCCCGCCAACCGCGGGCGGTTGATGAGCATGTACATGGTGCTTTCCTTCGGTGCCACCGTGGCAGGCCAAATGTTGTTGATGTTTTACACCCCTACCGATTGGCACGGCTATGTGGTTATTGCCGTATTGCTCACGTTATCTGTACTGCCGCTCACCCTTTCCACCCGCCCGCAGCCCGTGCGGCGCAAGGCGAACATCCCGCCTTTTTTAGAGCTGTGGCACCTTGCCCCCGCCGCCGTTTTTGGCGTGGTGATGGTGGGCATGGCCAATGGCGCGTTTTGGTCACTCGGCGCCGTGTATGGCGTGCAGGCGGGCATGAGCACTGCGCACACTACTTTGTTTGTCAGCCTCATTGTACTGGCAGGGGCACTCTGCCAATGGCCTGTGGGCTGGTTTTCCGATAAGTTTGACCGCCGCGTGGTGTTGCTGGGCATTTTTATTGCCGCCAGCAGTTTGGGCATCGCCTTAGGCCTCACCCCCACGCAACAGAGCGATAACACCCCGCTGATTATACTTGGCTTTTTGTGGGGCTTTGCCGCCTTGGGCAGCTATGGCGTGGCGGTGGCCCATGCGTTCGACCGCGTGCCTGCCAAACTGGTGGTGCAAACCAGTGGCGCCATGTTGTTTTTGTTTGGCGTAGGCTCGGTGGTTGGCCCCTTATTGGCGGGCTTGCTGATGGATAAGACTGGTGCGGGCGGGCTGTTTCTGTTTACGGCCACGGCGCATGGCATTGGTGCGGTATACCTGCTCGTGCGCCTACTGCTACGCTCCGCAGCCACAGAACGCACGCACTTTATGCCGAATACCCCTATTCCGCTACCTTACGAGCAACCAACCAACCCTGATAAAGCTGCGTAACTTGCTGTTCGGTGACGGACATATCATCGGTATTGATCACCACATCGCATTGCTCGGTGTACGTCACATTCGGGCGTTGGCGGGCGCGCAGAGCACGGTATTTTTCTAAGGTCATACCGTTGCGCTCAAGCGCACGGACTTGTTGAATTTCAGGTGCGGCCATGCAGCAAGCCACCACGTTACACAGGCTTTTCATATCGGCTTCTAACAATAACGGCGCTTCTAAAATGGCTACCGGCGCTTGCGCCCCTTGCAGCCAAAAGGTGGCGGCTTGCTTCACGGCGGGGAACAAAATTTTCTCCAACTCTGGCAGCACTTTGGGGTCGGTCAATAGTTTGCGGCTCATGGCGGCGCGGTCAATGCTGCCATCATCTGCCAACACGTCTTTCCCCCATTTTTCCGCAATGGCTTTTGTGCACGGGGCGCCTGCCGCTTGCAGGGCATGAATGGCCGCATCGGCATTCCACACCGCCGCCCCCAAGGCCGCAAATATGCTGGCCACGGTGCTTTTGCCACTGGCCAATGGCCCTGTTAAACCCACCACAAAGGGTTTTTTGTTCAATGGGTTACTCCGCGGTGGGCGAAACCACGGCATCGGTGGTCGCCAATTCTTCGCTAAACGCAATCAATCGGTCTTTGGCCAGCCAGCCGTCGCTACCTTGCACTTCTACCTCGCATTGCAGTTGGCCGCAGCTTTCCACTTTCACCACCACACCTTGGCTGAGGCGGAAAATCGCCTTGCTTTGGGCGGCGTCTTTATACATCACGGCGGGCTCGCCACCACTCACCACCGCGGTTTTTTGGCTGCTGACCATGTTCAAATACACCCAGCCTTCTTCGCCTTCAATATCGCGAATTTTCAACCAGTTGTCGTACTGCGCCAGCACGCGTACGGGCCAACCGGTGCGTTGAAAAATCCACAGCACGGGGTAACGCGTGCCAGGGCCTGCACGCACGTTCACTTCTTCCCGCTTCAGGCTGCCCGCAAAAGGTTTAAATTGCAGGTTGATGCCGCCGCCATCGGCCATGGCTACAGTGGCCCATAAAGCCAAAATACCAATGTGAACAGGGGCGAGTAATTTTTTCATGATGCGGTATTATGCCACAAGCGTGCCATATTGCTAGCAGAGAAAATTACAAACCCACCGCGCCAAATTCGCCGCTTAACACGCCGCCGCCCAAAATGTGGAAGTGCAGGTGCGGCACGCTTTGGCCCGCATGTTCGCCCGCGTTGGTAACAACACGGTAGCCGCCTTCGCCCAAGCCCGCTTTAGCCGCAATTTCGGGGATTTTGGTGAGCATATGCCCGAGCAAGTTGGCATCGGCCGCATCGGCACAGCGCAGGCATTGCATATGCTGTTTGGGAATGACCACAATATGCACGGGCGCTTTGGGTTGAATATCGTGAAATGCCAGCATCTCGGCATCTTCATACACCACCTTGGCGGGGATTTCCTTACGGATAATTTTACCAAAAATGGTGGGGTTGGTGGCGGTGGGGTGGCGGGTCATTTAATTTCTCCTTCTAAGATTTTTTGGCGGTGTAACTTTAATTCTTCTAAAATACGTCCTCTAGCTTCACGAATTTTTTCTCTATTTTGTAACATCCGAGCCATATGTTCTTCATTAGGAAATGAGTGATTATTTTCGATTGTTGAAATATAAATTGCTAAATCTTGCATCGCATTAATAATGCAAAAATGGTGATTACTTTTAAACCCAAAAAATCCTAGCCAACCAATTTTACTTTTAGTTTTTTCATGACACACAAACATTTTATCTAAATCCTGTGATATCAAACTCTGAAAATCATATCTTTCTTCTTCTCTCCAACTTTCTAAACTTTTTACTAATCGCTCTGCACAGAAAAAGCCATTATCTAGATCAAATAAAAAAGATTCTGTAGTTTGGACAAAACTCTTATATAACTCCTGCCTATAAGGCTCAATTTTACTTTTATCATGCGCTTCAATTGTTTTACGCACGCCGCGTAAAGTAAACAAACTGGCTGCAGCGGCTGCAATGAGGGTGAAGATGGCAGTAATCCAAGCAGCAGTTACCTCTGGACTAATGCTTGTAAAAAGTTGCCCCCACGTCGGCTCAAAAAAGTTATTCCACATGGGGTTTGCGCCTTAATTAATACTCTTCACCGCATCTACTTCCCAGTTGGGGTCTTCGCTGTTTAGGGGGCGGGCGAAGGTCCAGACGCT
>JBAQUW010000118.1:0-4754 GCA_049297755.1 Alphaproteobacteria bacterium | reverse complement strand
CCTACATGTTCAACGTGCTGGGCCGCTGGGGCAAACTGAACTGACTGCCAACGCCGCCCCTAACCAAGGGGCGGCGTTTTGCGTGGTTGACAGTTTGTGCCCTTATCGCCTATATTCCGCCATATTTTGAAAAGGAGAGAACCCGATGGCCGGCCATAGTCATGCCAAAAACGTGATGCACCGCAAGCAAAAGCAAGATGCATTAAAAGCCAAGATATTCACCCCCATTATCCGCGAAATTATGGTGGCTGCACGGGCAGGGGGCGGAGACCCCCGCATGAATGCCAGCCTGGCCCGCGTGCTAGAAAAAGCCCGCGCCGCCAACATGACCAAAGACGTGATGGAACGTGCCGTGAAACGCGGTACAGGCGAAATTAAAGGCGAAGATTATGTGGAACGCGTGTACGAAGGCCGTGGGCCAGGCGGCACCTCGTTCATCATCAAAACCATGAGCGACAACGGCACCCGCACCTTCACCAGCGTGCGCACCGCCTTTACCAAAAACGGCGGGCAGGTGGGGACAGACGGCTCGGTGGCTTACATGTTCAAAGAATGTGGCCGCATTGCCTACCCAGCAAGCATTGGTGCAGAAGATGCCGTGACCGAAGTGGCCATTGAAGCAGGTGCTGACGATTTTAGCGTGGAAGAAGGCGATGAAGGCAAACAAGAGTACGTCATTCTCACCCAAACCACCGACTTTGCCCAAGTGAAAGCAGCGTTAGAAGCCAAGTATGGTGAAACCAAAGACGCCAAGTTGACGTATATCCCCCAACAAATGCAAGCGGTGGCCGACCTTGAAACCGCTCAAAGCGTCATGAAACTCTACGATATTTTGGAAGAAGACGATGACGTGCAACAAGTGATCATGAACGCCGAGTTCAGCGACGACATAGCTGGGCAGCTTTAATGCTAACCGCGAATAAAAACGCTGTTTCCCCCGCCTTACTTGAGCGGGGGTCTTGGTAGGTTTATCTCAAGATTGCAGTTATACGAAGGAGATCCCCGATCAAGTCGGGGAAAACGGAGTTTTGCAAGCCGTTTCCTTCAATGCCTAGCAACTTGTTATAGCTGTTCTTGTAATTTTTTGTACAAGAACAGCTATGGCTGCACACTGCTGTGCAGCCCGCGCATGGCAGGCAGAGCTTGGCTTTGCCAAGTCTCTGCCGAATGCAGCGTCATCCCCTCATTTGTGCAACAAATGAGGGGATGAGCTATATGAGCGCGGAGGTTGAGCCAAGATTGCCGAGAAGCTTTAGTTTTTTCTTGCGTGTTTAGGGTGTTTCTCTTATAGCCACAGGCTGACGACACGACGTAACATCGGCTTATGGAGGTATCCATGCCCCCTATTGTATTTCCCACTTTGCCAGCCACTGCGCGTTGGACGAAGCTGAATTTGAATGCGGAAGCCTTTCAGGCTTTTCCAGAAACCTTTGGGGAAAACACTCTCAACAACCCTGTATTGTGCGTCATGTGGGTGGCAACATTGGCCGACTACCCCTATGGTGGCTATATGGAAGACCGCACCCACTTGTGGCGCAATCACTACCACAACCCTGCCATCATGCGCCATTTGGGGGTAGATTATACCGCCCCAGCGGGCACGCCCGTGGCGGTACCCGCCGATTGCACGGTAATCCATGTGGTGCGCGATAACAGCTATGGCGGCTGGGGTGGGTGTATCTTCTTCAAGCTGGCCACCCCCTACCGCAACGCCCCTTACTTTTTGCTGGGGCATTTAGCCTTTGAGGGTTTGCCCGCCGTTGGGCAAGTCTGCGCCAAAGGGCAAGTGGTGGGCATGTTGGGCGCCCCGCACGAAAACGGCCAGTGGTTTCCCCACTTGCACGCCCAGTGCTTCGACCAAACGTGGTTTGACCGTTACGCCCCCAATTTGGAAAACATGGACGGCTACGGCCCTAACCACGAACTGACCAACCCCCATTGCCCCGACCCTACGGCGCTCATGGCTGGCCAGCCCTAGCAGAAAGGCTCCCTCACGGGGGCCTTTTTTAGCGAAATGTATACCCCACGCACGCCTTATCACGAATGGCAGCCGTCATGCCTTTTTCATCGGCCATCAGGCGACGGTTGGCCTCGTCGCAGGTTAACGCATCGCGCGCGGTGGTGGGTTTCACGGTAATATCAGCCGTCACTTCCATGGTGTCATGCAGCAGTTTGGCGGTGTAAACTTGTGGAACGCTGTTGGTGGCCGTGTAACTATAGGTGTGGCTGAGGGTAATAGGTACATTGGCCTCTAGGTTGCCAAGGGGGGTGGCAGGGGTAGCGTCGCCATAGTCAAACTGGAACGGCCCACCCATGCCGCTGATGGTAAAGGTCACCACTGTCTTGCCCGCCGTGCTGCTGCTTGCTGCCGTGACTTGCGCCTGCGCCGCCAACACGCTGCCAACATAGGCAGGGGCGCGGGGCGTATCCTGCCATTCGGCCCATGTGGTTGTGGTGAAAGCCAGCCCAGCAAGAAGGAATACAATGTTTTTCATAACGCCAGTGTAGCCCTTTGGCGGGGTTATGCAAGGGGTAACAAAAAAGGCCCCCCAATGGGAGCCTTTCTGCCTTACGCCGCCGCACTTGCCGCCGCGGGCATGGGCAATTCACCCCAGCCGCGAATGAGAATCTTGCACTTGTCTGCGTCTAGGTGAACTGTCACGCACAGCTTGGTGAACCCAAGCCCGAACATGTGAGTTTCCAACGCTTTGAAGGTGCTGGACTGCTTAAAGCGGTAGTCGAACAGGTGGTCTTCGCCTATCTCGGTTAGCCCAAAATGGGCGTAACTACCCTGAAAATGCACATGCGGCGTATGCGTGTGTGGGTAGGCCAGCGCTGAGGCGAAAATCTCCCGCTCAATGCGCTGCGCCAATTGGGTGAATACATGCAAATACGCATTGTTGTCGACATGCAGCGGGGCATAGGGCTTGCGCGCGGGCAGGGTACGCTTGGGAAAAAGTAACATGGTGATGTTCCTTAGAGGTTGCAGATAAGGCTCCATAAACCTTTTTGTATACTTTTGTCAAGTGTGTCATTGAAAAACCCTGCCAAATGCCCTATACCCAAGGCATGGACTTTACCCTCCCGCCCCTTGTACCAGGCAAAACGCCAGCTGAAACCACCGTGGTGGTGGCCATGAGTGGCGGCGTGGATAGCAGTTGTGTGGCCGCCCTGTGCCAAGCGGCAGGCTACAACACCATAGGCGCCACACTTCAGTTGTGGGATTACGCGGGTGGTACAGACGCCAAAACCGGCAAAAAACTGGGCACCTGTTGTGCGCTGGACGATGTGTATGACGCGAAACTGGTGTGCAAAAAAATTGGCATTCCCCACCATACCCTTAAAATTGAAAGCGCCTTTAAGGAAGCCGTGATTGACGACTTTGTGGAAACGTACATTGCAGGCGCCACCCCCATCCCCTGCGTGCGCTGCAACCAACGCATTAAGTTCGATAACATGCTGGCGTGGGCGAAAGAGCAGGGGGCTGATGTGTTGGTGACGGGCCATTATGTGCGGAAGGATTATGTGGAAAATGGCCGCGGCGTCATCCGCATGGCGGCCGATACCAAAAAAGACCAAACCTATTATTTGTTCACCACCACCCAGCAGCAATTGGATTTTATCAACTTTCCGCTGGGGCAGGTGACCAAAGACGTGACCCGCCAATTGGCCAAAGACCTTGGCTTGCATGTGCACCAAAAAGCCGAGAGCTTTGACATTTGCTTTGTGGGCGGCGGCGATTACCGCAACGTGCTGAAAAAATTTGCACCAGAGGCGGCCAAGGTAGGCAACATTATCCGCGCCGATGGCACCGTGCTGGCGCAACACCAAGGTATTGTCGATTTTACCGTCGGTCAACGCAAAGGCCTAGGCGGCGGCACGGCCGAACCCTTGTATGTCATTGAAATCCGCCCGCATACGGGCGAGGTGGTGGTGGGCACCCGCGCCGAACTTGGCCGCACCACCTTTACCGTGAAAGACCTGAATTGGCTGGATACCACGCCCCCCCACGGTCAACACGTCACCGCCAAAGTGCGCGCCCAACACGCAGGTGCCCCCGCGGTGTTGACAGACTTAGGGCAGGGGCGGCTAGAAGTCACCTTCCATGCGCCCGAAGACCAAATTAGTCCGGGCCAAGCCGCCGTGTTCTATAACGCCGAGGGTATTATGCTGGGCGGCGGTTGGATAGAAACCAAAACCCAAGCGGCAGGGCGTGCGCGTCCAGCCCTCGTCACCATTGAAAAAGCCTGCTAAGGTGCGCGCATGAGCTTAGGAAAATTGACACTACAGGGCGGTTTATGGGGTGGGGCTTCATCGGCTGTGCAGCAGGGGCTGCAATTTGGCTTCTTTATCTTTTTGGCGTGGTTGCTCAACCCTGCCATGTTTGGCCTGATGGCTATGGCCTTGGTGGCGCTGGATATTCTGGTGCTGGTGGCAGGCTGGGGCTTGGTGAGTGTGCTGATTCGCCAGCAGCAACCCACACACCGAATATACCAGCAAGCTTTTTGGTGGCTTTTGATTATGGGGGGAATCATGGCGGCAGGCATGGCTTCCCTTGGTTATCCACTGGCGCAGATGTATGCCGAGCCCCAGGTGCAATGGTTGATGATGGCCCTATCCCCCCTGTGCCTGCTGCAAAATTTAGGCGTGGTGCAAGAAGCACGGTTGCGCCAAACCTTTCAATACCGCGCCATGGCCGTACGCAACATGACGGGAGTGTTATTGGGGGGGCTATGCGGAGTGGTGGCCGCTTA
>JBAQUW010000117.1:0-4399 GCA_049297755.1 Alphaproteobacteria bacterium | reverse complement strand
CTTATACGCTAGCCACCTGTGCGGCTGGACAAGTGGTGACTTATGATGGCGCACAGTTGAGCTGTACAGATGATTCGGGCGGAAGTGCCAGCCCTTTAAACATGACTGATTTGGGCGATGTGGTGATTGCCACCCCAACCGATGGCCAATTATTGCGCTACGATAGCGCCACCAGCAAATGGAAAAATACGGCGGATAAAGTAGGCGCGATTACCGATGCGAAATGGTGCCGTGTGGATTCTGGGGCTATTGTATGCGACATTACACCACCTAATTGCACAGGCGGTGACTTAACCAGTTGGAATGGCTCGGCATGGGTTTGTAATGATGTAGCAACCGCCTTGGCTGGGGCGTTAGATTTGAATGATTTGGGTGACGTGACCATTGCCGCTGCGGCGAATGACGAAGTGCTGCGTTTCAATGGTACGGCGTGGGTGGATAGCGACGATAAAGTGGGCACGCTCACCAGCGGCAAATGGTGTACCAGCAATGGCACGGAAATTACCTGTGGCAGCACCATGGGGGAGCCGCTTACTTGCGTGGCGCCTGAAGTGATTAACTGGAAAGCCGATAACAGCGGCTGGGAATGTGTGAATATTGCGGCGAGTGTGTCCAGCGCTATTTCGCTGACAGATTTAAGCGATGTGGACACCACGGGTGCCGCCGCTGGCCAAACCTTGGTGTATAATGGCACCAGCTGGGTCGATGGCTATACCTATGTGTTACAAGATGGCGACACCCGCGCGGTGCTGGCTGATACGGGCGTACAACGGGTGCAAGTGCAAGTGGATGGCACGGCGGCGTTGACTGTGGATGACAACCGCAAAGTGGGGATTGGCACAACAACACCTGATGCCGAGTTAGACGTAGTGGGCAGCATTAGTGCCACCGATGATTTAAGCGTTGCAGACGATGCCCGCGTGGGTGGTGACCTGACGGTGGTGGGTAACTTGAACGTGAGCGGCAGCCAAAGCATTGATGGTGTGATTTTTGCCAACGGCGGCATGAGTGCCGATGAAGTGAGTGCGAGTAATTTTTATGGTGATGGCAGTGGGCTGACGGGTGTAACGGCCAGCAGCGTGGCGTGGGTGAGTGTCACCGCCAAGCCTGTGAGCCTGACCGACATGATTGCCGTAACGCCCGACGACAGCGTGCTGTTGGTGGGTAATGGCACCACCTGGGTGGGCGAGAGCGGCAGCACCGCCCGCACCAGCTTGGGCTTGGGTACGGGCAACAGCGTGCTGTTCCAGAACGTGGAAGCAACAGATGAGATTACGGCAACCCGCGTGAGTGGCGCGTTGTTTGGCGACTTGACGGGCACGGTGCTGACGGCTGCGCAGACCAACATCACCAGCGTGGGAGAGCTGACGGGGTTGGAGGTGGCGGGGCTTATTAGCACCACAGGCGTGAGCGTGACAGGCACTGTGACCGCCACCACGGTGAGCGCCACCGGAAATATTTATGCCAGTGCGTTTTATGGTGATGGATCTAACATCTTTAACATTCCTGCTGCTGCAGTTGTGGGGATATCAGCTGACCGTATTGTGAGTGGCACCAGCAGTGTTTTGGTGAAAAACAATGGCGCCATCAGCTTCACCACGGCAGGTTTGGAGCGCATGGTGATTGGGAGCAATGGCAAAGTAGGGATTGGCACAGACACCCCAAGCAGCACATTCCATGTGGTAGGTACCATTAGCACCACCAGCAACGTGGATGTGGGCGGCACGGTGAAATTAAGTGGCACGGGCAGCGAGAGCTGCGGCGCAAGTACCCGCGGCACCTTGCGCTATAACAGCGCCACAGGCCAGTTACAGCTGTGTAAGCCTTAAAAAATACTTGGTTTAACGCTGGATGCCGATTTTTACCGATTGTGATTGACGGCAGGGGGAAGTTATCCTAGCGTAAAAGCATCAGCCCCACATGTGGCTGGCAAAAAGGTAAGGGTAACTGTATGAAAACAAAGATTTTAACGGGTGTGATGATGGCTGCCATGCTAGGCGCGTGCGCCCAAGGCGGCGGTAATTACGGCGGCCCCAGCGACCAAACCATTGGCACCGTACTGGGTGGTGTGGTTGGCGGTGGCCTTGGCAGCACCATTGGCGAAGGCAGCGGCAAAACTGTGGCCGCCATTTTGGGCACCCTGATGGGCGCTTACATTGGCAGCGAGTTGGCCAAACCTGACCAACCGTACTACGAAAAAGCGGCCACCCAAGCACAAAACGCCCCCGTGGGCCAGCCTGTGCAATGGTATAACCCCGAAACGGGCAATGGCGGTAGCATTACCACCACCCGCGAAGGCCAAACCCGCAGTGGCGACTACTGCCGCGAGTTCCAACAAACCATTACCGTAGGTGGCAAAACCGAAAAAGCCTATGGCACCGCCTGCCGCCAGCCTGATGGCAGCTGGAAAGTGGTCAACCAGTAATTGGCCAGTAAGTCTGGTTTAAAATGAAGAAACAGCCCCTGCGGGGGTTGTTTTTTGTATGCAAGTGCGCTATATGGGGGTGTAAGTGTGCGTTTTGCACGAAACATCGGCCATTTGATGGCCTTACCTTGGAGAAAGAACATGAACTTGAAAATGCTTGGACTTGCCGTGGTTGCTGCCCTTGCTTTGGCGGGGTGCAGCCACAACTGCCAGCGTTGCAGCTATACCGATGCGGCAACGGCAGCGCCTGTCACTGCCCCGCCTGCGGGTTGGGGTAAGGCCGAGGTGCAGACGGCACCTGCGGCCAAAAGTGCTGCTCAGGGCGCGAAGCCCGTTTTCTCTAGCGCCTTTGCGGTGCGAGAAGAGAATATGGCGCTGCATAGCCTGATGGCCACCCGCGTGGGATCTATCAAATGGAAAGCCGATGGCTGGAAGGGGCGTTTGGAACTGCTGGAGCAGCCCCGCGTGGCCCCGCGCCCCATCACCACAACGAATGTGGAGGATTTGGGCACGGGTGAGCACTTTATTGCCACCACCTGTGCAATGGTTCAGCGTGATGTGGAGGGGTATACACGAGCACCTGTACGTGAAGTGGGGCTTCCTGCCGCCGCCTGCCAGAACAGCACGGGCCAGTGGCGCATTGTGCGCCCTCTGCGCACCTGAATGGAGAGAAGCCCGCAAGGGCTTCTTTTTTTATACAGCATTATCGGTTACAGTACGGCCATGACGCGGATGCAAAAATTTTGGCGATGGCTGGTGACGGTGGTGCAAGTGCCGCCCATGCAGCTGGTGGCACGCATATGGGCACGGCTGAAGGGGCTTTACCACCGCACGCCGCTCTACCCCATGTTGTTGGAGCGCGAGGAGTTTCCGCTGAAGCCCGCCCTGACCATTCCCCTGACCCGCACGGGCAACGCCGCCCGTGGCAAAGCCTTGGCCGAAAAAGGTGATTTTACCTTTGTGGGGCGCACCATTCGCATGCCGTACGACATGGGCCAGCGGGTGAATTGGCAACCCGTGGAGGCGGAGCGGTTGTGGGTGTTCAACCTGCATTATTGGGATTGGCTGGCCGATTTACACGCCGCCGATGCCCGCGATACAGCCCTGAAATTAGTGGAAGATTGGCTGCTGGAGTGCGATGCCTACCAAAACACCATCTGGCACCCCTACCCCACCAGTTTGCGGCTGGTGAATGCCTTGCAATATGCGCCATGGGTGCTGAAAGAGGCCAGCCCTGCACTTATTGATGCCTACTGGAGCAGCTTGCACCGCCAAGCCAGCTTTTTGGAAGACAATGTGGAGTGGGATGTGCGGGGCAATCACCTCATCAAAAATATCAAAGCCCTGATGTTTACGGGCTTGGGTTTGCCCAACCGCCAAAGTTTGTTTTTAAATGGCCAAAAATTATTGCAGCAAGAACTGGCCCACCAAATACCTGCCGATGGCGCGCATTTTGAGCGCAGCCCGATGTATCATGTACAGGTATTGGAAGATGTGCTGGATATTCAGGCGCTTTACCGCAAAGCACAACTGAAAGTGCCGCCCTATTTAACCGCCGCCATTGAGCGCATGGCCAGTGCGTTGGCGTTTTATATGTACCCCGATGGCAAATTGCCGCTGATGAACGACAGCCACGAGGGCGATGTTGAGCATTTGGCGGCCTTGGCGCGCAAAGTGGGCGTGCCCGATGCGCTGCCCGTGGAGTTGAGCGAAGCGGGTTTTGTACGCCTGCAAAAAGGCGACATGATGGTGATGCTGGATGCAGGGAAAATCCCTGCCCAACAACCAGGCCATGCCCATGCCGAAGCCTTGGCCATAGAGCTGTGTATGGGTGAAGAGCGCGTGGTGGTGAACTGCGGCACCTTTGCCTATCAGCACCCGTTGCGCCAACCCTTGCGCGGCACCATGGCGCACAGCACGGTGTGTGTGGATGAAGAAGACAGTGCTGCCGTATGGGCGCAGCACCGCGTAGGC
>JBAQUW010000116.1:0-1830 GCA_049297755.1 Alphaproteobacteria bacterium | reverse complement strand
CCCCATAACCAAGCCGCTTACCGCTTGGAGGTAAGCATTGAAGAATTGAACCGCGATTTGGCCGTGAAGCGCGATGCCACCGTCACGCGTACGGGGTTAGATTTGCAAGCCCGCGTGACCCTCACCCCCCAAAACAAAGCCGATGCGTTGTTGGAAACGACTGTGAGTGCCCAAAGCGCGTATAATGTGGAAGCGACCCCCTTCTCCACCGACAGTGGCCGCGTGTTTGCCCGCGAAGCTGCGGCCGACCGTTTGGCTGACGAAATTGCCCGTGTGGTGCGTTTGGCGCTGCGTGATGCTGGTAAGGTCGCCCCTACCCCCCAAACCAAATGAAAAGCACGCTGAAGCAGTGTGAGGCCGATATCAAACGGGGCTCCCTGCCCCCTGTGGTGCTGATATATGGTGATGATGCCGGTGCCGTGCGCCAAGCAGCCTTGGCCATTCAGGCGGCAACAGGCGTGGATGTGAACGATGCCTTTGCCTGCGACCGCATTCAAGCCACCGATTTGCTGCAACAAGCAGGCAAATTGCTGGATGCTGCGCAAACAGTGAGCATGTTGGGTGGCCTGCGTTTGGTGAAGCTGGAAGGGTTTACCGCAGGCGCGGGTAAAGAACTCACCGAAGCGGTGACCGAAGCCGCCAAAGACTGTTTGGCCGCTAATTTGCAAGAGGTGGTGGTATTGCTTCCCTGCACGGGCGTAGACGCCAAAAGTGCCCTAGCACGGGCGGTGGAAGGCGATAAACGGGCGGCGGCTATCCGGTGCTTCCACGATAAAGCGACAGATATTGGCACTTACGCCCAAAACTTGCTCCAACAGGCAGGCAAACGCCTGCACCCGCAAGCCAAGCTGATGCTGCAAGAGAACTTGGGCGCCGACCGTGATGTCACGCGGCAAGAGTTGGAAAAATTGATTACCTACATGGGCGAAAAAGAAGAAGTAGAAGTGGCCGATGTGTTGGCCAGCCTCAGCCACGCCCCTGCCGCCGACGTGTTTAAACTGTGCGATGCCGTGGGCCTGCGCGACGCCGCCACCGCCCACCGCCTGCTGCATGTGCTGTTGGAGGAAGGCGAAGATGCCAACATGCTGTTCACCATGGTGTTGCGCCACCTGCGCCGCTTGTTGCAGGTGCATGAATTGGCCGCAGGCGGCATGAGCCGTGCCGAAGCCCTGCGTGCCCTCATCCCGCCTGTGATGTTCGGCCAAGATGGTTTTTTGCAACAGCTTGAAAAAACAACACATTCCCGCCTGAAACGCGTGGTGGAACGCGCCCTTGCCGCCCAATTTGATACCCGCGATTTAAACCTGCCGCCCGAGGAGCATTTGGTGCGGGTGATGGTGGGGCTGGCGGTGTAGGTGTTGACACGGCGGTTAGGGAGCCCTATATGAACAGTCCCTGCAACCAGCTCTCAAGGTAGAGAGCCTTTTTGGAGACGCACATGTTTGTTTTCACGCAAGAAGAGAACGCGGCCTTTGGCCGTGTGGTTGAAGCCTTCCTGAACAAGGAAGGCGCGGGCCAGCGGTTAGCTCGCGCGGCAAAGATGGCCGCCGAATTCGAGGTAACGCCGCCTACGGTAAGCCTCTGGGCGCTGGGGCATAACTGCCCTTCCGTCCTTCGCGTTCGGCGGGCGGTGGAAGCGTATTGCGCCAGCTAGCCCGATCTTCTAGGAAAAGCGCCCCCTGTGTCAGGGGGTGCTTTTTCGTTATTTCAAGAGATTGGGCATAAATAAAAACGCAGTCATTGCGAGCCAAAGCGAAGCAATCTGAGCAAGGTTTGTAGCAATGAAGTTGGTCAGATTGCCGCGCTGCGCTCGCAATGACTGCGTTATGC